>JAAZOP010000033.1 GCA_012797735.1 Myxococcales bacterium | reverse complement strand
GCGACGCCGCTCCGGGGGCCCCGGTCGCCCCGGCCGACTCGCCGGCCGCGCCGGCGCCGGGTCGGGCGAGTGCGCCTTCGGCGGGCGCGGCGGCACACCCGGAGGATGCGGAGGTTTCCCGGGAGCACGCGGCGGTGACGGCCACCGCGGCGGGGCGGTTCCAGTGGACCGAGTCGCCGGCGCTCGAGGCGATCCCGGACGCGCCGGTGGCCGGCGAACTGCACGGCGCGCCGTTCCCGGTGGCGCAGGTGCTGTTCGAGACGGGGCGGCACGAGTGGCAGATGTACTTCCTGGAAAGACCGTTGCCGGACCCGACGGCGCCGATCGAGGGGATGCGGTTCCTCCGGTTGGACCTGCCGTCCGACCCGGCCGCGGGCTCGGTCGAACAGCATCCGCTCGCCTACGGCGGCGCGCTGTTCTACGTCGATGTCCCCGGGGAGCCGGGCGGCTTCACGTTGTGGACGGCGGACAACGCCTGGGTGCTCGAACTGACCGAATGGAACGTGGCGCCGTGGGACCCGGCGGGACCGGAGGTGCAGGTCGCGGGCCGCGCGGCGGGCCGGGTCGCCGTCTGCTACCGGGGTGGCGGCAACTACCGGAACGCCTGGGTCGCCGGGACGTTCGCGGAGGCGATCGTGCGCTACACGCGGGAGCCGCGGTTCGAGCGCGGCTGTCCATCGGCGCCGACGGGAGGTTGACGATGCTGGAGACGATCTACAAGCGCCGCAGCATCCGGGCGTTCCATCCGGACCCGGTGCCGGAGGCGACGCTGCGCGAGCTGATCCGCGCGGCGATGCACGCGCCGTCCGCCGGCGACGAGCGGCCGTGGCAGTTCGTGATCGTGGACGACCGGGAGCTGCTGCGCCGCGTGCCGACCGTCCATCCCTACGCCTCGATGGTCCCGACCGCGCCGGTGGCGATCCTGGTCTGCGGCGACCTGAAGCTGGAGACGCACGAGGGGTTCTGGGTCCAGGACTGCTCGGCCGCCGTGCAGAACCTGCTGCTCGCCGTCACCGCCCACGGCCTCGGCGCCGTGTGGCTCGGCGTGCATCCCCGGCGGGACCGGGTCGAAGGACTCCGCAAGCTGCTCGGACTGCCCGACCACGTCGTCCCGCTCGCCCTCGTTCCGATCGGCAAGCCGGCCGAGGAGCCGGCGCCGGAGGATCGGTTCGAACCGGAGAAGATCCACCGCAACGGATGGTGACGGACCGGAAAGGGCAGGGCGCAACGACGAAGATGGAGCCCTCGAACCGCCAGTCGCCGCCGGCGGGCGCCCGACCCGCGAGGCGGGCCGCGCGGCCGGACCCGCAGGGACCGCTGTCCGCGGAACTCGAGACCGCGGCGCTGCGCGCGCTCCGCCGCACCTGGGCCGATCTCAACGCTTGCCTGTTCCAGGACCGGCTGCGCCCCCCGACGCTCGAACTGACCGACGACCGGAGCCGTCTCGGCGCCTGGCGGAGGGACTCGCGGACGATCGCCCTGGCCCGCCGACTCCTCGCCGAACACGGCTGGGGCACCGTCGTCGAAGTGCTCAAGCACGAGATGGCCCACCAGTTCGTCGACGAGGCGCTCGGTCTCCGCGACGATGCGGCGCACGGTCCGGCGTTCCGGAAGGTCTGCGAGGAACGCGCGATCGATGCGCGCGCCGCCGGCAGGCCGTCGCCCGGCACCCCGCCGACCGGGACCCGCGAGCGGGTGCTCGAGCGCGTCGCCCGCCTGCTGGCCCTGGCCGAGAGCCCGAACGAACACGAGGCGCGGGCGGCGGCCGCCGCGGCCCAGCGACTGATGTTGAAGTATAACATTGAAGAAGTCAGTTCTGCGTCCCAGCGGAACTACGGTTTTCGGCATGTCGGAAGGGTCAGCGGGAGAACCGACGAGCCGCGGCGGCTGCTGGCCAACATCCTGTCGGAACACTACTTCGTCGAAGCGATCTGGGTGCCGGTCTGGCGCGTGCGGGAGGGGAAACGCGGGGTGGTGCTGGAACTGTGCGGCCGCGCCGAGAACCTCGAGCTGGCCGAGTACGTGCATTCGTTCCTCGAGGGCACGGCGGAGCGGCTGTGGTCCGAGTACCGGGCGGCGGGGCGCGCGCGGGGGAATGCCGAGCGGCGGACGTTCCTGGCGGGCGTGATGGCCGGGTGCGCCGAGACGCTGCGGGTCCAGGGGTCGGCGAACCGGGAGGAAGGTCTGGTCTGGGTCGGGGATCGGGACCTCAGGGGGTACCTGCGCCGGCGGTATCCGTACATCCGGCGGACGCGCTACGCCGGTCCGCGGAGGACGGCGGCCTGGTCGGACGGACGCGCGGCCGGGCGGGAGATCGTCGTGCACCGCGGGATCCACGAGGGTCCCGCGGGGGGTGCGCGACCGCTGCTGCCGGCGCATCGGGGTTGAGGCCGGGAGATTGCGGCGGGAGCGGAGGAGGTGGTCGGATGGGCGTTCGATGCGCGCGGACGGTGCCGGCGGTGCTGGCGTGGGCGGCGATCGCGGGATGTTCCGACGATGCGGTTCCGGTGACGGACGCGTCGCGGGACGACGGTCGCGAGGCGGCGGAGGGGGGCGAGGTTCCCGCGGACGCGCCGGACGCGGTGCCCGAGGCGGATGCAGACGTCGAGCCGGACGTGCCGCTCGTGTGCGACGCCAGGTTCTCCTTCGACCCGCCGGCGTGGCGGGAGGGGGCGGCGGTCCTGGTCTCGGTGACCGACACGCCGGGCTATACGAACGTCGAGTTGCGGGTCGCCGGACCGGGCGCGCCGTCGGCCGCCTGGGTCGGCATGACCGGCGGCGGACCCTACACCTGGACCTGGCGCGTGACCGGGCACGCCGCCGGCGTGCTGGAACTGACCTTCCATGCCGACCCGGACGCCACGCTGCTGGCGTCCTGCCGCGTGCGGGTCGAGGAGGGCGGCGGCGCCGACGCGGATGCCGACGCCGACGCGGACGACGGCGGACCGTGCGTGCCGAACTGCGACGGCGTGCCGTGCGGCGGGGACGACGGCTGCGGTCATCCGTGCTCCGGGAGCTGGCGGACCGAGCATGGCGCGGTGAGCGATTGCCGTTCGCCGGGGGACTGCGGCTGCGGGGTGGAGGACAACGGGAACATGGAGTGCACCGGCGGCGGCCTGTGTCGCGTCCGCTGTTCGTGCGACTGCCTGCCGCCGCAGGACGTGCCGGCGTCCGCCGTCGCCGGACTGGACCGCTCGGCGGCCTGCGCCCTGGTGTTCCGCGAGAGCGGCGACCCGACGGTCTGGGACGCGGCCACCGGGACGCCCCTGTGTCCGCTGGGCTACGACCCGGTCGGCGCCGCGCGGTGCAGCGAGTGCCCGCCGTGTCACCGCAACCATCCGCCGGAGTGCGGGTGGGCGGAGTGGTGCACGTGCCGCGACCCGCGGTGGGTCGAGGGCTACCGCGCGGAGTGCTGCGCGGCCGGCGCCGAATTCTGCTTCTGAACCACGACCTTCCGAATTCGTCGCGGCACGCGAGGGAACTCTCGACCCCTGACTCTCGACTCTCGACGCGCGACCCAGGGGTCGCGCCTGATGGTGGTCCCTGGCCGCGCCGTGGCTCACTCGTGGCGGGGACGCGCGGCCGGCGAGTCGGCCGGCTTGCGGGTGGTCCGCCGGAGGCGCGGCGCCTGCACGGAGACGCGCCCGCGCCGCTCCTCGCCCCGCTCGCGGATCCGCACCTGGATCAGGTTCCGGTCCGCCCGGTTCACCGTGTGCTCGATCGACTCCCCGTCGTGCGCCACGGCCCAGCCGAGCGTGAACGGGACGGGGGCGCCGCGGTGGGAGGCGGCGTCGCGCATCCGGCGCGCGACCGTCCGCGTGTGCCGGGCGCCGTCGCCCAGCAGCAGCGCGAGGAACTCGTCCCCCCCGATGCGGAACACCACGTCGTCGGCCCGCACCTGCGCCGACAGGAAGCGCGCCATGCGACGCAGCACCTCGTCGCCCATCCGGTGTCCGAAGCGGTCGTTGTAGACCTTGAAGTGATCGACATCGACCACGATCGCCCCCAGCGGCCGCGGGCGCAGCTCCACCTCGGCCTCGACCTCCTCGAGGAACCGCCGGTTGTAGAGCCCCGTCAGCGGGTCCCGGATGCCGACCTCGCGGAGCTGCTCCTCGAGCTCCTTGCGGGCGGTGATGTCGACCAGGATCCCGTGGAACACCGTCTCGCCCGTGGCCGGATCGCGGATCGCGAAGCAGGTGTCGAGCACGGTGCGGACGACACCGTCCAGCCGACGGATCTGGAACTCGAACTCCCGCACCGTCCCCGCCTCGAGCAGCCGATCCACCTCGCGTTCCCGCTGCAGCGGGTCGACCAGCAGATCGACGGTCCGGCGCTCCCGCAGGTCGTCCAGGCTGGCGGCGCCGAACATCTCGAGGAACGCGGGGTTGGCGTCGAGGATCCGGCCGTCGAGCGACGTGATGTAGATCCCTTCCCGGAGGTTTCGCACGAACCCGCGGAGCGTTTCGACGTCTTCGAGCGACTGGGTGGCGGTCGGTTTCACGGGTCCGCGCGTCTCCGGACCGATGCCTAGCCGCCGGCGAAGCCCGCGTCAAGGCTCCCCCACCGGCGGACGGCCGCCCGACTCGACCCTGCGGATTGTTCCCGTCGGTGGAGCTGAAGGGATTCGAACCCTCGGCCTCTAGAGTGCGATTCTAGCGCTCTCCCAACTGAGCTACAGCCCCACGGCCGGGGGCGGAGTATATTCGCGGCGCGGCGGCAGGCAAGCGAAAAAGCGCGGCACCGCGGGGCGGGCGCCGGCGGTGCGCGGACTTTCACCGGCGGGCGACTTCGGCTAGGTTCCCGGCGGCGAGGACGGGGCGACCCGTCCGGGAGTCGGACGGCGTGTCCTGCGAAGCGATGTTCCACAGGGCCCGCGCGCGGCGGGTGACCCGGTTCCCGGCCGTTCCGGCCGTCTCCCGGGAGGCCTAGGCGATGTCGCGCGACCCCACCGCCGCCGGGGAAGGCGGGACCGCACCCGCGCCGGCCGCCGCCGGAGGCGGCGGGCCCGGGGCGGGGAGGCCGTCGGAGCCGGCGATCGTCCTGGCGCACAAGGCCGGAGCCGTGGTGATGGGCCGGATCGCCGCGGCCGCCGCCGAGGTCGTGCTGCCGATCCTGATGGTCCACCTGCTGGACAAGGTGTCGGTCGCCGTCCTCGCCTACCTGCTGCTGCTCTACGGGACCGTCGCGACGATCGCGGCGACGGGGTTGCCCGAGAGCGTCCTGTACTTCCTGGTCGGCCTGACGGCGGACGAACGACGCTCGACGGTGCGCCGCATCGGCCTGGTGCTGGCGGGCATCGGCGCCCTGGCGGCGGTCGGCTTCCTCGCCTACTGGGTCGTCGGCCGCTGGACGGGCGGCGGCGCCGCGATCGGCTATCTGCCGTGGCTGATCCCCTACGTGCTGGCCGACCTGCCGGTGCGGCTGATGCCGCACCTGCTGGTGGCGGAGAACCGGCACCGGTGGTCGGCGTGGTGGTCGGCGGGCGATTCCGCCGCCCAGCTCGTCGCGGTGCTGGTCCCGGCCGCGCTGGGGCTGCCCCTGTGGGTGCCGCTGGCGGCGTTGACGGGACTGTCGTTCGGCAAGCTGGCGCTGCTGGTCGCTGCGGTGCGCCGGTTCTACCCGCGCGCGCCCCGGTCGCGGGCACCGGCGCCCGTGTCGGCGGGTGCCCTCCTGCGCTACGCCCTGCCGCTCGGCCTGTCCGAGATCGCCTCGATCCTGAACCAGCGCTTCGACCGGTTCCTGGTGATGGGGGTGTTCTCGGAGGAGCAGTTCGCCGAGTACTTCGTCGGGGCGTGGCAGATTCCGGTCATCACGATCATCCCCTTCGCCGTCGGGAACGTGCTGATGCCCCGGCTGGCGGAGCTGTACCGGGAGCGGCGGGGCGGCGACGCGCTGGCCCTGTGGCACCGCTCGATCGAGAAGGTCTCGCTGATCATCCTGCCGTTCGCGGCGGTGTTCCTGGTCGGGGCCGAGGAGACGATCGGGCTGCTGTTCGGGGCGGACTACGCCGCCGCGGCGCCGGTGTTCCGGATCTACACCCTGGTGATGCTCGGCCGCGTGGCCGCCTACGGGAACGTGCTGGCGGCGGCCGGTCGCACGCGCGCCGTGCTGATCGCGACCACGGCGGGTCTCCTGGCGAACGTCCTGCTCAGCGTGCCGCTCGTCTACCTGGTCGGTTTCACGGGCGCGGCGTGGGGCACGGTGCTGGCCTTCGTCATCATCGTCGCCTGGTACCTGCGGGAGGCGGGTGCGGCCAGCGGCGTGCCGTTCTCCCGCTCGTTCCCGTGGGTCGCCTGGGCCAGGGTGCTGCTGCTCGCCGCCGCCGCCGCCGCGCCGGCCCTGGCGTTCAAGCTGCTCGTGCCCGTTCCGCCGGGGGTCGGCCTGGCGGTCGAGGCGGTTCTCGTGCTCGGCACCTTCGCCGCGCTCGGCAGCGCCCTCGGCTTGATCCGCCGCGCGGACTGGGCCTACATTCGCGACTGGCTGACCTTTCGGGGATTGCGGGGCGCCGAAGGGAGGAAGACGTGACCGAGCGGGAAGTCCCGCGGCCGATCACCGCGCACTACATCACGCCGGGCTACCTGGGCCGGTCCCGCTGGATCTCCTACCACCAGCAGTTCGCCCTCCTGCGGGCCGTCGGCGCCCGCCGCATCCTGGAGATCGGACCCGGTCCCGGCATCGTCACCGCCGCCCTCCGCGCCTGCGGCCTCGACGTCGTCACCGCCGATATCGACCACGGGACGCGACCGGACGTCGTCGCCGACGTCCGGCGGCTCGACGAGGCGTTCCCGCCGGCCTCGTTCGACGCCGTGGCCGCCTTCGAGGTGCTCGAGCACCTGACGCGCGAGGACGCCCGGGTCGCCCTGGACCGCATGGCCCGCGTCTCCCGTTCGCACGTCGTGATCTCCCTTCCGTACGCCGGCGTCACGCTGCGCTTCGTCGCGCGCCTGTTCGAGATCGACAGCGACCGCCCCCTGCGGATCGGGTGGCGCGTCCCCGCCTTCTGGCGCGCGCGGCCGATGTGCCACGAGCACCGCTGGGAGCCGGGCCTGCGCGGGTGCTCGCTGGCGAGCGTCCGCCGGATGCTCGAAGGCGCCTGCGTGATCGAACGCGAGGAACGGCTGGCCGAGACGGGCGACCAGGTGTTCTTCGTCCTGCGGAAGCGGTGACCCCGAGGAACCTCGATGCGTATCCTCTACGTCGCACCCAACATCCTCGTGCCCGGCACGAACGGCGGTTCGACCCACGTGACGGAGGTGTCCCGGGCGCTGCGGCAGTTCGGCGAGGTGCTCGTCCTCGCCCGCCGCGGGTCCCGCGGCCCCGGCGTCGTGCCGCTCGGCTTCGGCAACCCGCCCGCGCTGCGCCGCCTCCTGCCGTACCTCTACTACCCGACGGCCCTGCGCCACGCCCGCGAGTTCCGGCCGGACGTGATCTACGAGCGGTTTTCGGCGTTCGGGCTGGGCGCGCTGCTGAAACGCGCGCTCGGCGTCCCGATGGTCACCGCCGTCCTCGACTACTCCCTCAGCCCGCTGTCGCTGCGCCTGGCGGACCGCCTCGTGGCGACCGTCCCGGCGATCGTTCCCGAGGCCGGGCGGCACAAGACGGTCCGCGTGAACTGGGGGGCCAACGTCGAGCACTTCCGGCCCGACGCCGACGGCGCCGCCGTGCGCCGCCGCCTGGGACTCGAGGGGCGGGAGGTGGTCGGCTACACGGGCGCCTTCTACCACTGGCACGGCCTGGACCGGCTCGTCGAGGTCGTCGGGCGACTGGATCGGCCCGAACTGCGCGTGCTGATGGTGGGGGACGGCGAGGAGCGGAGGCGTGTCGAGGCGCGGGTCCGCGACGCCGGCCTCGCCGGGCGGTTCGTGTTCACCGGCCGCGTGCCCTACGCCGAAGTGCCGGCGTACGTCGCGGCCTGCGACGTCTGTCTGGCCGCCTACGAGCCGGAACGCCACGAGGCCACCCGGCGCCTCGGCACGCTGGTGTTCGACCCGCTCAAGGTCTTCGAGTATCTGGCGGCGGAACGGCCGGTGATCGTCAGTCGGTCCGCGAACCTGGAAGAACTGTTCGTGGACGGGGAGCATGTGAAGATGGTGAGGGCCGGTGATGCGGGGGATCTCGCGGAGGCGATCCGCGGCCTGCTGGACGACCCGGAAGCGGCGCGCCGGATGGCCCGCCGCGGGCGGGAACGGGTCCTCGAGCGGTTCACGTGGCGGCGTCACGCCGAGCAGCTCCACGGCCTGTTCGCGGAACTGGTCGCCGCAGGCGCGGACACCTCGACCGGCGGCACGGAGGCGGGATCGGGTGACGGTGCCGGCGAAGGCCGCCCGCGACCCAGGGACGGCGGCGGCGGAAAGGAAGGAGGCGGAGGCCACTGGCGCAGCGGCGGCTGCCTCATCGCCGTCGTCGCGCTCATCCTCGCGCTCGCCGTCACCGCCCTGGTGTACCGTCCGCCGCACCCGCCCGCCCCCGGCGGCGCCGTCGTTTCCGACGCGGCCGCCGGGGCGAGCGCCGTGTCGCCGCGGGGAACGATCCGCGCCGTCGCGATCTCCGCCGACGGCACCCTCGCCGCGTCGGGCGGCGAGGCCGCCGCGAGCGGCCGGTACGGGATCGAGATCCGGCGGATCCGCGACGGGCGGTTCGAGGACCGGGAGACGCCGCTTCGCACGCTGGACGGCCACGACGGGCCGGTGACCGGCCTCCACTTCCTGCCGGACGGGTCGTCGCTGCTCTCGATCGGCCTGGACGGGCGGCTCCGCCGCTGGCGCCTCGAGGACGGAGCGCTCGCCGCGTCCGTCGAGCCGCCGGCGCCGGTCGCGCAGGACGAGTCCGGCGGTCTGCTGGCGCTGGCGGTCTCGCCGGACGGCCGGCGCGCCGCGGCCGGCGGCTGGTCGGGCGAGGTCCGCGTCTGGGACCTCGAACAGCTCGACCGGGACCCCCTGCGCTTCGAGCCGATGCGGGGGCTCGACGAGTTGCCGAAGGAAGCGCCGGCGACGGGCCACCTCGAGGAGGTACGGGGGCTCGTCTTCCCCGCCGGCGCCCCCGAACTGCTGTTCTCGGCGGGCGGCGAGGGGCTGGTCATCGCGTGGAACCTCGCCGAGGCGCGCGCGGGGCGCGTCGTGAACTTCGACGGCGTCACGCCGAAGGCGGTCCAGGTGCGGCTGCGCTCCGCCAGGGACGGGTGGGACCGGGAGGGCGCGGCGATGACGGTCGTCGAGGCGCCGGACGGCGGCGGCGTGCTGGTCTCCGACTACCGTTCGTGCGTCTACCGCGCCGACCTGACCGGACCGTGCCGCGCGTGGTGGGCGGGGACCGACCTTCCGTCCGGCTCGGCCTGCCTGCGCCCGCTGCTCGACCGCAAGGCCTTCTGCGCCGCCCTCGATCGTCCCGCGTCGGGCCCATCGGTCGCCTTCCTGGCGATCGTGCCGTTCCCCGGGATCGAGGGCGGGTTCGCCGGTATCGCGTCGAGCCACACCTTCCGCGTGCTGCGGAAGGGCGACACGATGCCGTGGCGCGAGTTCGAGGGCGCCGTGTCGTGGGGCGACCAGTTCCTCTCCGCCGCGGCGGCGGCGACGGCGCCGATCGTGCTCACCGGCTCGCGGGCCGGGCGGCTGGCGATCTACCGCTTCGAGGGAGGGGCGGTGTCGCCGAGCGTCGTCCTGTCCGACCAGCTGCTCTAGGCGCCGGCGGGAGTCCGTCGCGATGCGCGTGATGCTCGACGCCCGGTACCTCGACACCCGCCCCGGCAACACCTACGGCGCGGGCGGGATCGCGAAGTACGTCCGCTCGCTGCTCGAACGCATGCTGGCGCGCGAGCCCGACCTCCGCCTGCGGCTGCTGGTGCCGCCGGGCCGCCCGCGGCGCGTGGTGGAGGATGCGCGGGTCGAGGAAGTGGTCGTCGACATCCCGCCGCAGTCGCTGCGCACGCTGTGGTGGTTGTCGCGGCGCGTCCCGTGGGACGGAGTCGATCTGTTCCACGCGCCGGCCAACGTCCTGCCGCGCGGCGTGCCGCGCCCCGCGGTGACGACCGTGCACGACGTGATGTGGGTCGCCGAGCCCGCGCTGTGCTCCAACTTCCTGCCCAAGCGGCTGGCGACCGGCTTCTACTACCGGCTCGGCATCGGCGAGGCGTTGCGCGGCTCGACGCGCATCCTGACGGTCTCCGAGGCGTCCCGCGACGCGATCGCGGCGCTCGCCCCGGACCGGCGGGAGGCGATCCGCGTGACCCGGCACGGCGCCGACCCGTTCTTCCACGCCGTGCCGCGCGAGGAGGCCGAGCGCCGGACCGCGACGATCGTCCCGCCCGGCGTGCCGTTCGTCCTGATGGTCGGACAGGCCTCGCCGTACAAGAACCACCGCCGCGCCGTCGAGGCGTTCCTCGAGGCGTTCCGCGCCGACGACCCGTTCCGTCTCGTGCTGGTGCGCCGGTTCACCCGTGTCGATTTCGAGATGAGCGCGCTGCTCGCGCGGCCCGACGCCCGCCGTCGCGTGGTCGTCGTGCCGCAGGTCGATCGCGAGACGCTGCGCGACCTGTACGCGCGCGCCGCGATCTTCCTCTTCCCGTCGCTGTGCGAAGGGTTCGGCCTGCCCCTGCTCGAGGCGATGGGGTGCGGCTGCCCGATCGTCACCTCGGGCCGCGGCGCGACCGCCGAGGTGACGGGGGACGCGGCGGTGCACGTCGAGCCGACCCGGACGGAATCGATCGCCGAGGGGCTCCGGCGGCTGGGCGCGGACGAGGAACTCCGGCGGCGGCTGCGCGAGCGCGGCCTGCGGCGCGCGGCCGAGTTTTCCTGGGACGAGGCGGCGCGCGGAACGCTCGAGACCTACCGCGAGGCGCTCGCCGCGGGATAGCCGCTCCGCCCGGCGCGGGAGGCCGGGGAGCCGGTGTCGGGACGCCGTCGTCCGGCGGCGTCAACCGCCGGCGCGACGCAGGAGGAGGAGCGCCTCGTGCGCCCACAGGTTCGGCGCGAGGCGCGCCAGCGGCCCCGCCGGCCCGAAGTACCTCGCGTCCTGGACGGCCAGCCCGAGGTCGCGGACCGTCTCCTCGAAGTCGGCGATCGACAGCTGGTGGATGTGGCCGGTGTCGTACCAGCGGTAGCCGTACAGGAGCCGCCGGGGCATCCGGCCGCGCAGGAGCAGCTCGAGGCGGTTGACGACGTAGGCGAAGTTCGGGAACGAGACGATCTGTCGCGGGGCGACGCGACGCATCTCGCGCAGCAGCACCTCGGGGCGCATCACCATCTGCAGCGTGACGTTGCACACCGCGTAGTCGAAGGCGTCGTCGGGGACGTCGGCGAGCGGGGCGTCGATCGCGCCGAGGGTGACGCGGAGCCCCTTGGCCCGGCACGCCTCGACGCCGCTCGGCGACAGCTCGATCCCCCGCTCCTCGATCTGCCGGCCGTCCTTCAGCCGGCGCAGCAGGGTGCCGTCCCCGCAGCCGAGATCGATCACCCGCGCCCGCGGCGGGATCCACCGTTCGATCCACTCGTATTCCGGCCGGCGGCTGACCTCGTCCCGGCCCCAGACGTACGCGCGGTTGTCTCGCATGGCTCGTCGCGGCTCCCGGCGGCGGGGTCCCCCCGGCGTCACGGCTCCTCGCGCAGCAGGCCGAGGAGGTACTGGCCGTAGTCCGTCTTGGCGAGCGGCGCGGCGAGCCGCTCGAGCTGTTCCGGCGTGATCCAGCGGTTGCGGAACGCCGTCTCCTCGACGCAGGCGATCATCAACCCCTGCCGCTGCTCGATCGTCTCGACGAACAGCGAGGCCTGGAGCATGGTGCGGCAGGTGCCCGTATCGAGCCAGGCGAAGCCGCGGCCGAGCTTCTCGACGCGCAGCGTGCCCTCCTCCAGGTAGCGGCGGTTCAGGTCGGTGATCTCGAGCTCCCCGCGCGCCGACGGCCGGAGCGACTCCGCCTTGGCCGCGACGGTGCCGTCGTAGAAGTACAATCCCGTCACCGCATAGCGCGACCGCGGCCGCTCGGGCTTCTCCTCGAGGCTGAGCACGCGGTTCTCCCGGTCAAACTCGACGACGCCGTAGTCCTGGGGCCGGTCGACCGGGTAGGCGAAGACCAGCGCGCCCCGCTCGAGGGCCGCGGCGTTCCGCACGGTCGCCGAGAGCCCCTCGGCGTAGAAGATGTTGTCGCCCAGGATCAGCGCGGTCGGGTCGCCGGCGAGGAACTCGCGGCCGATCAGGAACGCCTGGGCGATGCCCCCCGGGCTCGGCTGCGCGGCGTACTCGATCGTCACGCCCCACTGCGAGCCGTCGCCCAGCAGCCGGCGGAACCCGTCCTGCTCGTGCGGCGTCGTGATCACCAGGTACCGCCGGATGCGCGCCAGCATCAGCACGCTCAGCGGATAGTAGATCATCGGCTTGTTGTAGACCGGCAGCAGCTGCTTGCTCGTGCCTCGCGTGATCGGATACAGCCGCGTCCCGCTCCCCCCGGCCAGGATGATCCCCTTCTCGATCATGCGCCCCTCCCGCCGTAGTTCGTCTCGATCCACCTGCGGTATTCCCCGGTCCGGACCTGTTCGACCCAGGCCCGGTTCTCCACGTACCAGCGGACCGTCCGCCGCAGGCCGGTCTCGAAGGTCTCCTCCGGCGTCCAGCCGAGCTCGGTGGTGATGCGCGACGGGTCGATCGCGTACCGCAGATCGTGCCCCGGCCGGTCCTGGACGAAGGTGATCCACCGGCGGACGGCGGCGGGCTCGACGCCCCGGATCTCGGCGACGGCGTCGCAGATCGCCCCCACCACCTCGAGGTTCGTCTTCTCGCAGCGGCCGCCGATCAGGTACGTCTCGCCGACCTTCCCGTCGCGCAGCACGCGCAGGATCGCCCGGCAGTGGTCGTCCACGTACAGCCAGTCGCGGACGTTCTCGCCGCGCCCGTACACCGGCAGCGGCTTGTCCTCCAGCGCGTTGAGGATCATCAGGGGGATCAGCTTCTCGGGGAACTGGTAGGGGCCGTAGTTGTTCGAGCAATTCGTGATCTTCACCGGCAGGCCGTAGGTGTGGTGGTACGCGCGGACGATGTGGTCGCTCGCCGCCTTCGACGCCGAGTACGGGCTGTTCGGCCGGTACGGCGTCCGCTCGTCGAACCGGCCCTCCTTGCCCAGCGCGCCGAACACCTCGTCGGTGCTGATGTGGTGGAACACCTTCCCGGCGGGGTCGCGCCATGCGGCGCGGCACGCCTCGAGCAGGTTGAACGTGCCGGTGACGTTCGTCTCGAGGAAGCGGCGCGGTCCGACGATGCTCCGATCGACGTGGCTCTCCGCCGCGAAGTGCACCACGATCTCCGGGGCGTGCGTCTCGAACACGTCCCGCACGGCGGCCTCGTCGCAGAGGTCCGCGCGCACGAAGACGTAGTTCGGCGCGCCCGCGACCGCTGCGACGTTGGCCGGGTTCCCGGCGTAGGTCAGCAGGTCGAGGTTCACGAAGCGCCAGTCGGGGTGTTGGGGCACGGCCATCCGCAGGAACGCGCTGCCGATGAACCCGCAGCCGCCCGTCACGAGCACCGTCGTCATCGGCCCGCCTCCTCCGCCCGGGGCCGGAACGCCGCCACGACCTCCGCCACCCGCTCGACCTGCTCCGCCCGCAGCTCCGGGTAGATCGGCAGCGACAGCACCTCCCGGCACGCCCGCTCCGTCTCGGGGAGGGCGCCCTCCGCCAGGCCGAGATGGGCGAACGCCGGCTGGAGATGGACCGGGACCGGGTAGTGGACCGCGGTGCCGATGCCGTGCCGGCCCAGCCACGCCGCCAGCTCGTCGCGATGCCCCGAGCGGACCACGAACAGGTGGTAGTTGTGCCGCGCCCAGGGCCGCTCGACCGGCAACCGCACCGCCGTCCCCGCGAGCCGTTCGCGGTACAGCGCCGCGTGGCGCCGGCGCCGCTCGTTCCACTCGTCGAGCCGCGGGAGCTTGGCGCGCAGCATCGCCGCCTGGACCTCGTCCAGCCGGCTGTTCACGCCGGGCCGCTCGCTGCGGTAGCGCTGCTCGCCCTCGCCGTAGTTCCGCAAGGCGCGGACGGTGCGCGCCAGCGCCGCGTCGTGGGTGACCACGGCGCCGCCGTCGCCGTAGGCGCCCAGGTTCTTCGTCGGGTAGAAGCTGAAGCAGCCGGCGTCGCCCAGCGACCCCGCCCGCCGGCCCTTGTACTCGGCCCCGTGCGCCTGGCAGGCGTCCTCCACCACCGGCACGCCGCGCGCGCGGGCGAGCGCCAGGAGCGGGTCGAGATCGACCGGCTGGCCGTACAGGTGCACCGGCACGATCGCCGCCGTCCGCGGCGTGATCCGCGAGGCGACGGCGGCGACGTCCATGTTGCCGGTGTCCGGCTCTACATCGACGAACACCGGCACGGCGCCGGCGGCGTGGATCGCGCAGGCGGTCGGGACCCACACGTTCGCGACCGTGATCACCTCGCTGCCGGGCCGCACGCCGACCGCCCGCAGCGCGAGGTGCAGCGCCTCGGTGCCCGAGCCGACGCCGACGGCGTGCGCGCAGCCGCAGTACGCGGCGAACGCCTCCTCGAAGCGGCGCACCTCCTCGCCGAGCACGAAGCTCGAGCGGCGGAACACCCCGTCGAGGGCCGCGCGGATCTCGGCCGCCACGTCCTCGTACTGCTCCCGGAGCGACACGAACGGGATCTGCATCGGCGTCTCCATCGGCTACCAGTAGTGCGCCCGCTCGCGCTCGTAGAACGCCACCGTCCGGGCCAGGCCTTCCTCGAGCGACACGGCGGGGCGCCAGCCCAGCCGCTGCCGGATCTTCGAGGTGTCCGCGACGTAGTCCCCGACCTCGACGCGCCGCGAGGACTCGGGATACGGCCGCAGCTCGACCCGGCCGCGCCCCGCGGCCCGCACCACCGCCTCGGCGAACTCGACCAGGGCCACGGGCGAAGCCCCGAGGTTGAACGCCTCGCCGTCCGCCGCCTCGCTCGCCCCCGCCCGGCACAGCGCCTCCACGACGTCGTCCACGTACACGGCGTCGCGCACCTGCCGCCCGTCGCCGAACACGAGGAGCGGGGCGTCGTCGAGCGCCTGGCGCACGAACCAGCCGAACACCCCCTGGCGCGGGTGCCTCATCTGGTGCCGCGGACCGTAGGTGTTGCTGATCCGCAGCGAAGTCGCCCGCAGCCCGTAGTGCGCGTGGTACAGGAAGTGGTACGCCTCGCCCGCCGTCTTGGCGATCCCGTTGGCGTCGGCCGCGACCAGCGGATGCTGCTCGTCGACCGGCAGGTAGCGGGCGCGGCCGTACTGGGCGCGCGTCCCGGCGAAGACGACCTTCACCCCGGGGTTGCGCGCGCGGCAGACCTCGAGCAGCCCGAGCTGGGCGCGGCCGTTGATGTCGAGGTCGGTCCACGGGTCCTTCATGCTGTCGGTGTGGCTGAGCGTTCCGGCGAGGTTGAACAGCACCTCGACCCCCGGGATCGTCTCCTCCAGGACCGCGCGGTCGCGGACGTCGCCGATCCGCACCGTCACCCGGTCGCGGATCGCCTCGATGTTGTGCGGGTTGCCGCCGCCGTCCGGCAGCAGCGCGCCGAGAACCGCGACCTCGGCGCCCGCCGCGACGAGGCGGTGGGCGAGGGTGCTGCCGATGAACCCCAGGCCGCCGGTGATCAGCACCTTCTTCCCGGCGTAGCTCGCGTCAAGGTCGTGCATGGACGCCCCGCACCGCCTCGTACACCCCCAGCGTGCCCTCGACCATCGCGTCGAGGTCGAAGCCGGACCGCGCCTTCTCCCGCGCCCGGCGGCCCATCTCCCGGAGCCGTTCGGGCGAGCGCAGGGCGGCGACGACGCGTTCCGCCAGCGCCCGCGGATTCCCCACCGGGACCAGCAGGCCGTCGACGCCGTCCCGGATCAGCGTCGGCGTGCTCCCCACGTCCGACGAGACCACGACCTTCCCGCAGGCCATCGCCTCGAGCATCGTCAGGTCGTAGCCGTTGCGCCGGATCGTCGCGTTCACGAACAGGTCGCACAGGTCGAAGTAGGCGGGGAGCTGGTCGAGCGGGACGAAGCCGGTGAACCGCACGCGGCCCGCGACGCCGCGCCGCCGGGCGAGTCGCTCCAGCCTCCCGCGCTGCTCGCCGTCGCCGACGAGCAGGAGCAGCACATCGGGCAGGGCCGCCGCGACGGCCGGCAGAGCCTCGATCACCTGGTCCAGCCCCTTGTCGCGGACGAAGCGGGCGACGCACAGCAGTACCGGCGTCTCCGGCGCGATCCCCAGCGTCCGGCGCAGCTCGGCCCCGCCGGCGCCCGGCGCGAACAGCCCGAGGTCCATGCCGTTGTACACCCGGTGCAGCCGCTCCGGCGCGACGCGGAAGATCCGCCGGATCAGCTCCTCCTGCTGGTCGCTCGTCGCGATCACCGCGTCGGCCGCCGCCGCCGTCGCCCGGTAGAACAGCACGTACTGGCCCGCCCACCAGCCGACGCCGGCGACGTCCTCGAGCGTCCGGAGCGACAGGGGGGCGAAGCGGATCAGGTGGAGGCGGCTGACGACCTCGTCGTACGGCGTGCCGTGGAACGTGACGACCGCGGGCAGCTGCGCGCGGCGGTGCAGTCCCCGGCGCAACAGGTCGTACGCCCCGATGCTCTGGCTGTGCAGCACGTCGAACCGGCGCTCCGCGTGGAGCCGGAGGACCTCCTCCGTGCTCCGGCGACGCCAGGCCCGCGAGTACGAACGCGGCGGCGTGCCGCGCAGGTAGCGGATCTCGACGCCGTCCCTCCGTTCGACCTCGAGCCGGTCGTGGCCCGTGGTGACGACCGTGACCGAGTGCCCGCGGGCGGCGACTCCGGCCGCCAGCGCCAGCGCGTGGTCTTCCATCCCCCCGCGGCCGTGCGCGGGCATCGCCCGCGTGACGAAGCAGACGTTCATCGGTCGTTCCCGGCCGCCGGACGGCGCTCCGCGCCCGGAACCCCGTCGCGGCCGCGCGCAGGATAGATCGAATCCCGCTCCGCTGTCAGCGGCTTCCACCGCCTCCACCGCACCGGCGGGGGGATGGACGCGGGGCAGGGGCGGGTGTACCGTCCCGATGCCGCCGGGGGAGGCGAGGGCGCGATGCGCGGGTTCTGGAATCCGCAGTTCGACGAGGAGCGGCGGCGGTTCGACCTCCGCGGGTGTTGCGAGGACTGCGTCTACCTCGTTCCGGAGGATGAGACCTGCGCCCACCGGTTCCCGAACTGGGAGCACCGGCGGGCGTACTGGGACGGGCTACGGGAGGGCCAGCATGTCGTCTTCTGCAAGGACTTCGAGTCCGCCTGACCGGCGGAAGAACGTGGCCGTCGTCGGCTCGGCGTCGCCGAACGCCGAGGTGCTGGTGCTGGCGGCGCAGGTCGGCGCGCTGATCCGGCGCCTCGGGTGCAACCTCGTCTGCGGCGGGATGGCGGGCGTCATGGCCGCCGCGTGCCGCGGCTTCCAGGAGGCCAAGGAGGGGCTCCCGCCGGGCCCGGTGGCCGTCGGGATCCTCCCAGGAGAGGACCCCGCGCAGGCCAACCCGTGGGTCGATGCCGCCGTCGCGACCGGCATGGGCTTCGCCCGCAACGCCCTCGTCGTCCGCTCGGCCGACGCCGTGGTCGCCGTCGGCGGCGGTTCGGGGACGCTCTCCGAGATCGCGTTCGCCTGGCAGGCGAACCGTCCGATCATCGCGCTCGTGCCGGGCGGCGGGTGGTCGCAGATCCTGGCCGGCGACAAGCTGGACGACCGCCGGAACGACCGGATCCTGGCGGCCCAGACTCCGGAGGAGGTCGAGTCCCTCCTGCGCCAGGCGCTCGGACTTCCCCCCGCCGCGCGCTGATCGCGGCCGGCGGTCGCCCGCACCTCCTCCGATGGACCTGCCGGCACGCTTCCGGGACGAACTGGATCGCGGGGACTTCCTGCCGCGCGGGGCGCGCGTGCTGGTCGCGGTCTCCGGCGGGGGCGACTCGGTGGCGCTGCTGCGGCTCCTGGCCGCCGCGGCGCCGGAGCGGGCGTGGTCGTTGTCGGTGGTCTCGATCGACCACCGCACGCGGCCGGAGACGGCGGACGAGGTGCGTTTCGTGGCGGAGCTGGCCGCGGGGTTGCGGCTGCCCTTCCGGGCGGTGGCGCTCGCCGAAGACGGGGCCGGCCGCAGCGAGGACGCGCTGCGGCGGGACCGGTTGCGCGCGCTGGTCGAGGCGGCGCGGGACGCCGGGGCGGCGTGGATCGCTACCGGACACCAGGCCGACGATGCGGCGGAGACGATGCTGATGCGGCTGCTGCGCGGCACCGGACTGGACGGTCTGGGCGGTATCCGGCCGCGGCACGGTCCGCTGGTCCGGCCGCTGCTGGCGTTCCGCCGGGCCGAGCTGCGGGACTGGCTGCGCGGGGACGGCGTGCGGTGGATCGATGACCCCTCCAACGACGATGTGCGCCGGCTGCGGGCGCGTGTCCGGCACGTGCTGCTGCCGGCCCTGCGGGCCGCCGCGCCGGACCTGCCGGACGACCTGGCAGGGACGGCGGCGGAACTCCGCGGGCTGCTGGTGCCGCTCGACGCCTGGGACGCCGCGTGGCTCGAACGTCACGCGCGGGCGTTGCCGCAGGGGCCGGGACTGGCGCTGCCGGTGGCGGCGCTGCGGGTCGAGCCGGAGGTGGTGCAAGGGCGGCTGGTGCGGCGGGCCGTCGAGCGGTTGGGGGTGTCGCGCAGCCGGCTGGGCCGCGCGTGCGTCGCGGGGGTGGTCGAGGCGGCGTCGCGGGACGGGTCGGCGGCGGCGGTCCCGCTGCCCGGCGGCTGGGTGGCGCACCGGCGGGGGGCGTGGCTCGGGATCCGGCCCGCGGCCGGCGGGCCGGCTTCGGCGTAGGCGGGCGAGCCGGGCAACGCCGCGGAATCCCGCCGTCCGTCCGCTTGTCGATGCCGGAACGACGTGTTAGGTTCGAGGCGCCGGAGCGCGAGGGGTGCGGGCGTTCCGCAGTGGTGGTGCCTTGAAGCAATCGACCAAGACGATTCTCCTGTGGGTGCTCCTGATCGGGGTGTTCTTCCTGATCTACAACCTCTTCGCCGAGGGGAGCGACTCGCGGGAGGTGACCTACTTCCAGCTCATCTCCGACATCGAGCAGAAGCGGCTGGCTCCGGACGAGGACATCACGATCGACCTCAAGGACAACCGCTACGAGTACGTCGTGCTGGAACAGCGGGGGGACAAGACGGTCAAGGTGCGGCAGCACGCGATCGGGCTGATCGACCCGGCGGTGCAGGACCGCATCGAGCAGGCCCTCAAGGCGGCCGGGCAGCCGCTGGCGATCCGCTACCGGCGCAGCGAGGACTCGGGGTTCTGGACCAGCGTGCTGGTCTCCTGGCTGCCGATGCTGTTGATCTTCGGGTTGTTCTTCGTGTTCCTGCGGCAGATGCAGGCGGGCGGCGGCCGGGCGATGTCGTTCGGCAAGAGCAAGGCGCGGCTGCTGACGGAGCGGAAGAACAAGATCACGTTCGCCGACGTGGCCGGGATCGACGAGGCGCGGGAGGAGCTGGAGGAGATCATCGAATTCCTGCGCGACCCGAAGAAGTTCACCCGGCTCGGCGGGCGCATCCCCAAGGGGGTGCTGCTGATGGGCCCCCCCGGCACCGGCAAGACGCTGCTGGCGCGGGCGATCGCGGGCGAGGCGGGCGTGCCGTTCTTCACGATCAGCGGCTCGGACTTCGTCGAGATGTTCGTCGGCGTCGGGGCGGCGCGGGTGCGGGACCTCTTCGAGCAGGGGAAGAAGAACGCCCCGTGCATCATCTTCATCGATGAGATCGACGCGGTCGGACGGCATCGCGGCGCCGGGCTCGGGGGCGGACACGACGAGCGGGAGCAGACGCTGAACCAGCTGCTCGTGGAGATGGACGGCTTCGAGGGGAAGGAGAACGTGATCATCGTGGCGGCGACGAACCGCCCCGACGTGCTCGACCCCGCCCTGCTCCGGCCGGGACGCTTCGATCGGCGGATCGTGGTGCCGTTGCCGGACGTGCGGGGGCGCGAGGGGATCCTCAAGGTGCATACCGGCACCTCGCGCAAGGTGCCCCTCGGCGACGACGTCGGGCTGTCCAAGATCGCCCGCGGCACCCCCGGCTTCTCCGGCGCCGACCTCGAGAACCTCGTCAACGAGGCGGCGCTCGCCGCGGCCCGCAAGGACCGGAAGTTCGTGGTGATGGAGGACTTCGAGGCGGCGAAGGACAAGGTGCTGATGGGCTCCGAGCGCCGCTCGATGATCATCTCGGAGAAGGAGAAGCGGACGACGGCCTGGCACGAGGCGGGCCACACGCTGGTCGCGCGGATGATCCCGGGCTCCGACCCGGTGCACAAGGTGACCATCATCCCCCGCGGGCGCGCGCTCGGCGTCACCCAGCAGCTTCCCACCGAGGACCGCCTCAACATCTCCCGCGAGTTCGCCCTCGACCAGATCACCGTCCTGATGGGCGGCCGCGTCGCCGAGGAGGTCGTGCTCAAGCAGCAGACCACCGGCGCCAAGATGGACATCGAGCATGCCTCGGAGATCGCCCGCAAGATGGTCTGCGAGTGGGGCATGAGCGAGAAGCTCGGGCCGCTCGCCTTCGGCCGGAAGGAAGAGGCGATCTTCCTCGGCCGCGAGATCGCGCAGCACCAGGACTACAGCGAGCAGACCGCGATCGAGATCGATGCCGAGGTGAAGCGCATCGTGATGGAGTGCTACGAGCGGGCCCGCCGGCTGGTCACGGAGAACCTGGACAGGCTCGAACGCATCGCCAAGGCGCTCCTCGAACACGAATCGCTCGACGGAGACGACATCGATGCCCTGATCGACGGGCGGCCGCTGCCGGAGCGCTGGAGCGGGCCGTCGGCGCCGGCCGGCGCGGAAGCGTCCGCGCGTCGCGGCGAGGAGACGCGGCCGTCCGGTGGGCTCCTGCCCGGGCGTCCGCGCGAGGTCCCGAGCACGGGTTGAAGCGGGAGGAGACCGGGGGACATGGCGGAAGGTGCGCCCGTTCGTCTGCGCTTCGCCGGCCGCGAGTTCGACCTCGGGCGGCCGCTCGTGATGGGCGTCGTGAACGTCACCCCCGACTCGTTCTCGGACGGCGGACGGTTCTTCGACCCGGAGGCCGCCGTCGCCCGCGGACTGGCCCTCGCCGCGCAGGGAGCCGACCTGCTGGACGTGGGAGGCGAGTCGACGCGTCCGGGCAGCGAGCCCGTGGCGGCCGACGAGGAACTGCGCCGGGTGCTGCCCGTCGTCGAGGCGCTCGCGCGACGCGCCGGCGTCCCCGTCTCGATCGATACCACGAAGGCCGTGGTGGCCGAGCGGGCGGCGGCCGCGGGCGCCCGGCTGGTGAACGACGTCTCCGGCCTGCGGTTCGACCCGGAACTGGCCGACGTGGCCCGCGCCCGCGACCTCGGCCTGATCCTCATGCATTCCCGCGGGCGGCCGAAGGACATGCAGGACGCGCCGCACTACGACGACGTCCTCGGCGAGGTGACCCGGGAACTCGAACAGGCGCTCGACCGCGCCGCGGCGCGCGGCGTGCCGCGCGAGGCCACGATCGTCGATCCCGGGCTGGGGTTCGCCAAGCGCGTCCAGGACAACCTGGCGCTGCTGGCCGGCGTCCCGGCCCTTCGCGCCCGGCTCCGCCGCCCGCTCCTCGTGGGGCCCTCGCGCAAGTCGTTCCTCGGGGCCGTCACCGGCGCGGCCGTGGACGACCGGCTCCCGGGCACGCTGGCGGCGGTCGCGGCCGCCGTGCTGGGCGGGGCCGACCTGGTGCGGGTCCACGACGTGCGCGAGGCCCGGCAGGCGGCCGACGTCGCCTCGGCGATCCGGGCCGCTGCGCCGGCGGGAGTGGACCGTGCTTGAGTTCCTCCTCGAGCCGTTCCGCGGCGCCTCGGCGTTCGAGGTCGTCTGGACGCTCGTCGATATCGTCCTCGTCTCCGCCCTGGTCTACTGGGCGCTGCTGCTCGTCCGCGGCACCGCCTCCCTGCGCGTGGCGATCGGCTTCGTCGTGATCTGGGCCGTCTTCATGCTGGCCGAGCGGCTCGAGCTGCGGACGGTGAGCCGGGCGTTCTCGACGCTGTTCTCCACGCTGTCCCCGCTGGTCGTGTTCATGATCGTGCTGTTCCAGGACGACATCCGGCGCGGGCTGGCGCGCATGACGCGCTGGCGGCGGCTCTCCCGCATCCAGGAAGCGGAGACGGTGGAGGCCGCCGTGGCCGCCGTCGACCAGATGGCGCGGGAGCACATCGGCGCGATCCTGGTGTTCGAGGGCGAGGCGCAGGTGGAGCCGTTCACGCAGAGCGGCATCGAGATCGATGCCGCCGTCACCAAGGAGCTGCTGTACGCGATCTTCGTCCCGGCCTTCCGCAACCCCACCCACGATGGCGCCGTCGTGATCAAGAACCTGCGCATCGCCCGCGCCGGCGTGTTCCTCCCCAGCACGAAGATGACCGATCTGGCCGTGGAACTCGGCACCCGACACCGCGCGGCGATCGGCATCACCGAGGTGACCGACGCGGTGAGCGTGGTCGTCTCCGAGGAACGCGGCGCGATCTCCTTCTGCGAGGACGGCGCGATCACCCTCGACGTCAGCCCCCTCGAACTGCGCGAGATCCTCCTCGCCCGCTTCGAACACGGCGTGCGGCGCGAGCCCGGCCTGCTCGACCGGCTCTTCGGCCGGCCCCGCCCCACGCGCCCCGACCGGGCCTCGCAGGTCGGCCGCCAGACGATCCGCCCCAGCCAGGCCGCGGACGCCGGCGGCGAGGCCGCCACCGGCGCGCGCGGCTCCTCCCCCACCACCGCGGAGGGCACGGGCGAATGACCGGCGGCGGCTTCCTCCGGCGCGTGCTGACCCAGAACCTGGAACTCAAGTTCCTCGCCCTCGTGATCGGCCTCGCCATCTTCTACTCGCGCGAACGCGAGGAGATCGCCGAGCGGACGTTGCAGGTCGACGTGATGACGATCGGCGAACAGTCGCTCGGAGACCTCGTCCGCGTCTCCCCCCTGCCGGGGAAGATCGAGATCGCCGTCCGCGGGCCCAAACGACAGGTGGCCGGCCTGCGCGCCGACCAGATCGGACCTCTCGCCCTGTCCCTCCGGGCGGCCGTGGAGGACGGGCGGATCGAACTGCGGCGCGACATGTTCAACCTCCCCGACGGCGTGCGGATGCTCTGGGCCGACCCCGCCGCGATCGAGTTCCGCTTCGAACGCCGCGCCACCAAGACCGTCCCCGTCGTGCTCGACCTGAGCGGCACCGCCCGCGACGTCGTCGTGGACCTCGAACGTACCACCGCCGAGCCGGCCGAGGTCGCGATCACCGGGGCCGAGTCGGTCGTCGGCTCGATCAACGAACTGCGGACGCTGCGCATCGATCTCGCCGATCGCCGCCCCGGCATGTTCGTCCAGGAAGTCGGCCTGGCCGTCCCGCGCCTCGAAAGCCTGAGCGCCGCGGTGGATTCCGTCCGCGCCTCGATCGCCCTCGTCCCCGATCTCGTCGATTCGGAGCGCACCGGGTTGCCCGTCGAGATCGTCCGCGGCACCGACTTCGAGCCCGGCGGCACCCTCGTCTACGGCGCCGAAGGGCTGCGGGCGGCGGTCCGCGTGCGCGGCCTCCGCTCCGTCGTCGAACTGCTCGACGCCTCCGCCCTCCACCTGTTCGCGCAGGTCGAACGCTCCGCGTTCGTCGACCGCGACGGCGACGGCGTGCTCGAAGCCGAGGTCCCGGCCGCGCCGGACGCGGCCCTTGGCGAGGCGTTCTACGGCGCGGTCCTCAAAAAGCCCTGAAAACGAGGCACGCCCCAGGCGAGCCGTTGCCTCCTCCGGCCGTGGCGGGCTAGCGCGGCAGGGCCGCCGGGCCGCCGTCGTCCGTCTGCGAGGCCTCGCGCCGCATGGAATCGATGAGTTCCTCCAGGGCCACGGTCTGG
>JAAZOP010000425.1 GCA_012797735.1 Myxococcales bacterium | reverse complement strand
CCGCGGGCCGAGCGCGAGCAGGGCGCGGAGCTGCGCTCCGGGATGGTCGTCGCCCGCCAGCGCCCGCGCGAACGCCTGCGACGCGATGCAGACCTCGACCCGCCGCGCCAGCGCCACCGTCGTCGCCGCCGGGGATCCGGCGTCGAGCAGCGCGGGGATGTCGCGCCGCCGCGCGCGCGTCGCCAGCGCCTCGGCCGCCTCCGGATGACGTCCGTCCAGCAGCACCACGCCGGCGCCGGCCAGCGCCTCCGCCGGCAGCTCGTCCGGCCGCAGGTCCGGCGCGTCGCCCGGATGCCACAGCACGTTCCGCCCTCCGGTGCGGCGATCCGCGATGCAGACCGAGAGGTGCGAACGCCGGCCGCGCCGCGTCCGTATCCCCGCGACGTCGACCCCCTCCGCGCGGAGCCCGGCCAGGATCCACGCGCCGAGCTCGTCGTCGCCGACCACGCCCAGCAGGCGCACCGGCGCGCCGAGCCGCGCCAGCGTCACCGCCGCGGTGGCCGCCGGCCCGCCGCCCTGCCGGTCGAAGGGGGCCCGCAGTCGGGTCTTCTCGTCGGGCCCGGGCCAGACCTCGACCGCCCCCACCAGGTCGCAGGCCGCATGCCCGAGACAGACCGCCCACGGCCGGAGACGGCGCATGTCCGGACTTGTAGCACGGGGCGCGACCGGGCACAGCCCGGGTCGCGGCCGGCCCGGCGCCCTCCGGCCGGTCTCCCCGGTGCTCCCGGCCCGAACCCCTGCTAGGATGTCGGCGTGAGGTGGACGATGACCCAGCGCGCCCTGCCGTTCCTCTCGTACGCCCTGCTGCTCGCGCCGGCCTGTGCGCCGAGCGAGGACGACGCGAATCCGCCGCGCGACGTCGGCCGGGACGACGCCGACGCCGCCGAGGTCTGGACCGGCGCGTTGGTGCCGGCCGCGCCCCCGGTCGAGGTGTACGTCAGCCGGGACCACGTGCTGGGGCCCGTGCTGCTCACCTCGTTGTCCGGGTCGGCGGCGGTGATCTGGGGCGAACGGGCCACGGAGGGGGCGGAGTGGGGCGAGCCCGGCGTCGCGATGCTCGACGAGGCGGGCGCGCTGGCCTTCGACCCGGTGCATCTCCCGGACACCGGCCACGAGCCGATCGGGTTGGAGCCGCTGACCGCCTTGCGCCAGCTCGCCTACTTCACGCTGCAGCGCGGAACGGGCTGCGAAGCCACCCTGTACCGCCGCACGGTCGATACCCTCGGCCGGATCATCGGCTCCGCCGCCACCGTCGACACGCTCGACGACCCGATCGCCGTCCACGTGGCCTCCGTCTCCGGCTACTCGCTGGTCCTGGTGCTGGAAGGCTCGGCCTGCACGCCGCGCGAGTTCCCCGCGGCGCGGACGATCGTGGTCGGCGCCGACGGTCGGGCGACGGGCGAGGTGCCGCTGGGGGAGGCGTACCGCATCTCGGCGCTGGCCGCGAAGCCCGACGGCAGCGGCTACGTCGCCCTGCGCTACGTCGACGGCGACGGCGTGCGGCTGGACGAGCTGGGGCCGGGTGGCGGCGCGAGCCGCGGCTGGACGATCGTCCGGCGCGACGGAACCCGCGACGGCGCGTCGGCGACCGCGGCGCTCGCCGCCAGCGGCACGGACTACCTCGCGGCCTGGGCCGGGGAGGTGGCGGGCGTGCAGTCGTGGTACCTGCACCGCGGGCCCTATGGCGACGACCTCGAGTTCGGCGCGGAACCGTCCGTGCTGGCGTTCGACGCGCGCTTCGACCGCCGGGCCGCCGTCGCCTCGTTCGGGGCCGACTACGTCGTGGCCTACGTGCCGAACGGCGGCGTGCCCCTGCGCCTGGACCTGCTCCGCGCCGGCTCGCTCGAGGAGGGCTGGTCGCCGGAGGTGCCGGGCGAGGTGACCTGGGTCGCGGTGGCGCCGATCGGGACGCAGGTGGCGGTGGCCTGGATCGAGAAGTGGGCCGGCGCGGCGGCCCCCTCGATCCTGCGCGCCGGCCTGTTCCGGCGGAACTAGCCACGCGCCCGCGTCCGTCCGTCCCGCGGATGGAGCCGGTTCAGGCGCGCAGGAGCGCGGCGTCGGGCATCGAAGGTCGAACGGCGAGGACTTGGCGCCGGGAAGGCCCCGGTCCGGCTCGCCCCGCATCCTCCCCGCAGGGTGTCGCCGAAGTCCGCATCGCCGGCCGGCGCGAGGCTTCCGGCTCCAGACTGCAGGCTCCAGGAGCGACATGGTGATCGTGATTCCGCCGGCCTGCAGCCGCGAGCCCGGAGTCTGGTGCCCGTCAGGCATGGGCGGCGGCGACTTTGGCGAGGCCCTGATCCTCCCCCGGGGACGCTCGCCGCGCGGCCCGCCCGGGTGTAGAGTGGAGAAGCCGCGCGGGTCGAGGTTCGGGGAAGGGAGCCCCACGGGCGGGAGGTCCGTGATGCTCCAGGGACGGCGGGCGGTCTGGTTCGCGGCGGCAGGGTGGCTCGTGCCGGCCGCGGCGGCGGCGCAGACGACGATCAACTTCGACGAGCGGACGAGGCCCTGCGTGTTCGCGGAGACGACCGCGCTGCGCACCGACTATGCGGGTCTCGGCGTGACGTTCGCCGGACCGACGTCCAACGGCGGCGGCGGCGTGCTCAACCAGTGCGGCGGGTTCGGCGTGAGCGGCCACAGCGCGCCCAACTTCCTGGCGTTCAACTGCGGCGCCACCTTCTCCGGCGGCGGCGCGGCGTGCGACCCCGAGACGCTCAACTTCTCCGCCCCGGTCAGCCTGGTGCGGTTCAAGGCCGGCGCCAGCAGTTCCGGGTCGCTGAGCGTCAGCGCCTACAACGCCGGCGGCGCCCTGCTCGCCACCCGGACCTGCTCCCTGTCGTCCACGATGCCGAGCTGCGAGATCAGCGCGTCCAACATCAGCCGCGTGGTCGTCGATGCCTCGATCACCATCTGGGTCCTGGACGACCTGTACTTCGTCGTCGCGCCGACCGACGCGGACGGCGACGGGTTCACCGTGGCCGGCGGCGACTGTGACGACGCCGATCGGTTCCGCTATCCCGGCGCGGCCGAACGGTGCAACGGACTGGACGACAGTTGCGACGGCATCGTCCCGGCCAACGAGATCGACGGGGACGGCGACGGCGTGCCGGTGTGCGGCGGGGACTGCGACGACGGCAACGCCGCCCGCCACCCCGGCGCGCTCGAGATCTGCAACGGGATCGATGACGATTGCGACCTGGTCGTGCCGGTCAACGAGGCCGACGCGGACGGCGACGGCTACCGGTTGTGCAGCGGCGATTGCGATGACCTGAGCCGCCAGCGCTACCCGGGTGCGCCCGAGATCTGCGACGGCCTGGATGACAACTGCGACGGGATGGTCCCGGTCGGCGAGATCGACGGGGACGGCGACGGCGTGCCGGTGTGCGGCGGGGACTGCGACGACGGCAACGCCGCGCGCGCCCCGGGCCTGTCCGAGGTCTGCGACGGACTGGACAACGATTGCAACGGCGCCGTGCCGGCCGATGAGGCCGACGCGGACGGCGACGGCGTCCGGATCTGCGGCGGGGACTGCGACGACGGCGACCCGGCCCGCCGGCCGGGCCTGGCCGAGCTGTGCAACGGGACCGACGACGACTGCGACGGCGCGGTGCCGGCCGGCGAGGCCGACGCGGACGGCGACGGCGTCCGGGTCTGCGAGGGCGACTGCGACGATGCGAACGCCGCCCGCCACCCCGGCACCTTCGAGGTCTGCGACGGGCTGGACAACGACTGCAGCGGCGGCGTGCCGTCCGACGAGACCGACGGGGACGGCGACGGCACGCCGATCTGCGCCGGCGACTGCGACGACGGCGACGGCACGCGTCACCCCGGCGCGACCGAACTGTGCAACGGGATCGATGACGACTGCGACGGCATGGCGCCGGTCGACGAGGCCGACGAGGACGAGGACGGCACGCGGGCCTGCGACGGCGACTGCGACGACGGGAACCCCGCCGTGGGCCCCGGGCGCACCGAGACGTGCGGAAACGGCCTGGACGACGACTGCGACGGACGGACGGACGCCGAGGACCCGGCCTGCGCCGGCGCACCGGACGCCGACGGTGATGCGGACGGCGATGCGGAGGCCGGAACGGACTTCGGCGCCGAGGCGGACACCGACGCCGGCGGCGGCGGGGACGTTTCCGCGGACGCGCCCTTCGACCCCGGCTCGGCCACCACCGGTTGCGGGTGCGCCATCCCCGGTCGCGGCCTGCCGGCGGGCCTCCTCGTCCTGCTCGGCCTGGCGGTCTGCGGTCTCGTGGCCCGGCGACGCCGCCGCTGAGGCTCGCCGTTCGACCCCCTAGCCGCTGCCCGGCGGCTGTGCTAGACGGCGGGGCGTGAGCGCGACGCAGGTCGACAAGCAGGTGGTGATGGATCGCCGCGCGATCGGGCGGGCCGTCCGGCGGATCGCGCAGGAGATCACGGAACGCAACGGCGGGCTCGAGCATGTGTGCCTGGTCGGGATCCGCACCCGCGGGGTCGACCTGGCCAAGCGGCTGCGCGACGTGCTGGCCAAGGACGAGGGCATCACCCCGCCGCTCGGCGAGCTCGACATCACGCTGTACCGGGACGACGCCCCGGGACGGTGGATGCCGGAGGTGCGGCCGACGACGATGCCGTTCGACGTCGAGGGCAGGACGATCGTGCTGGTGGACGACGTGCTGTACACGGGCCGGACGGTCCGCGCGGCGATCGATGCCCTGATGGATTTCGGCCGGCCGACTTCGATCCAGCTCGCCGTGCTGGTCGACCGCGGACATCGCGAGTTGCCGATCGCGGCGGACTACGTGGGTCGCAAGGTGGAGACGCGGGCCGACGAGACGGTGCGGGTGCGGCTGGAGGGGCGGGACGGCGAGGAACGGGTGGTCCTGCGGGGCCCGGCCTGACGGCCGGGGCGAGGCGGGAGGGGCGGATGGCCGAAGGGAACGAGGAAGCCCGGGCGGTTTTCCCGCACAAGCACCTGCTGGGCATCGAAGGGCTCGCGCGGCGCGACGTCGAGATGATCCTCGACACCGCCGACGCCCTGCGCGGCATCACCCTGCGCCGGATCAAGAAGGTCCAGACCCTGCGCGGCCGGATGGTCGTCAACGCCTTCTTCGAGAACTCCACCCGCACCCGCGTCTCCTTCGAGATGGCGGAGAAGCGCCTGTCGGCCGACTCGGTCAACATCCAGGCCAGCGGTTCGGCCATGGCCAAGGGCGAGACGCTGCTCGACACGCTCCAGAACATCGAGGCGATGCGGCCCGACATGGTCGTGATCCGCCACTCCTGCTCCGGCGCCCCGCACTTCCTGGCCCGGCACCTCTCGAGCAACGTGATCAACGCCGGCGACGGCCACCACGAGCACCCGACCCAGGCGCTGCTCGACGCGCTCACGATCCGCCACGCGAAGGGGACGCTGGAGCGCCTCGAGGTCGCGATCTGCGGCGACATCATGCACAGCCGCGTCGCCCGCTCCAACGCCCACCTCCTGCGCCTGTTCGGCTCGCGCGTGCGCGTCGCCGGTCCGCAGACGATGATTCCCCGCGGCGTCGAGGAGGCGCTCGGCGTCCGCGTCTGCCGCAGCCTCGCCGAGGCGGTCGAGGGGGCCGACGTGGTGATGATGCTGCGGATCCAGAAGGAGCGGATGGGCGCCGACCTGTTCCCCTCGGACCGCGAATACGCCCGCTGCTTCGGCCTGACGCGCGACCTCCTGCGCGGCGCGAAGCCCGACGCGATCGTGATGCACCCCGGGCCGATGAACCGCGGCGTCGAGATCGCCCCCGACGTCGCCGACGGCGAGCGCTCGGTGATCCTGGGGCAGGTCGAGAACGGCGTCGCCGTCCGGATGGCCGTCCTGTACCTGCTCGCCGGCGCCTCCGAACTCCCGGCCGAGTAGCGGTCAGTTCGACCAGCGCAGCGTCTCGGCGAAACCGCCGGCGATCCGGTTCTGGTTCAGCCCCTCGGCGTTCATCAGGTAGATCCCGCCCCGGCTCGAGTAGAACCCGATCAGGCGGCCGTCGGGGCTCCAGGTGGGGTCGGCGTTGGAACCCTGGAACTGCGTCATCCGCCGCATCGTCCCCTGGCCGACCTCGACCGTGAAGATGTCGAACGTGCCGCCGTCGCGCCCGGCGAAGGCGATCGTCGGCGCGTCGCAGCGCGGGCACCACGACGGCGTCTGGTTGTAGCTGCCGCGGAACGTCACGCGGCTCTGGCCCGACCCGTCGGCGTTCATCACGTAGATCTGGGGCGTACCGTCGCGGTCGGAGACGAAGGCGAGGCGCCCCCCGCCGGGGGCCCACACCGGCGAGACGTCGATCGCCTCGTTGTAGGTCAGCCGGGCGAGGAGTTCGCCATCGACCGTCGCCAGGTAGATCTCGGCGTTCCCGTCCCGGGTCAACACCACGGCCATCTTGCCCCCGGGCCCCATCGCGGCGCCCATGTTGATCCCCGGCTCCGCCAGGATCGGCTCCTCGCGGTCGCTGCGGTACAACCGCGCCCAGTCGTTCTCGTCGATCGTCGTGTAGAACACGGTGCCGTGCGGGCCCCAGTTCGGGATCAGGTTCTTGCCGCGGTCGCGCGTCCACTGCTTGAGGCCGTAGCCGTCCATGCCGATCGAGAAGATGTCCTTCGTCTCGCGGCTCGTCGGCCGGGCGAACAGGATCCGCGTGCCGAAGATCCCGCGCACGCCGGTGAAGTACAGCAGCACCTCGTTGATGAAGTCGTGCACGTCGGCGCGAATCTCGCTCCGCGGTCCCTCGTAGCGCCGCTCCAGCACCGCCGTGTTGCCCCGCACGGTCTCGAACAGCCGCAGCGTCATCGTCATCTCGCCGCCGGCCAGATCCACCGTGCCCTTGATCACCCCCTGCGCGCCGCCGTCCATCCACAGCGTCGGGTTGATCCCCAGGTCGTCCGGATCGCCGACGCCGGCCGTCCCGTCCACCAGCCGGAACAGGCTCGACAGCCGGAGGTCGTTCTTCGCCACGTCCCGCGCCTGCTGCGCCGCGGTGGCGTGTCCCCCGAGCGGGGGCACCGCGATCCGGTACAGCTCGCGCGTCGGCCCGTAGATCTCCAGCTCCAGCGGCCCGGTCGGACCCTCCGTGAGCTGCGGCAGCGGCAGCGCTTCCGCCTCCCCCCCCGCCGCCTCGTCCGCCTCGTCGGACTGCCCCAGCACGAACGCCGGGGCCGCCAGCGTCGCCGCCAGCAGCGCCAGCGCCGCTCCGGTCCACGCGCGTCCCGACCCCCGTCCGCCGCCCATCGTTCGTCGCGCGTCGCGCATCACCCTTGCGTCCCTCTCATTCCGGCTTCCACGTCAGGATCATCCCGTTCTGGATGATGTAGTCCCGCACGGCGCTCGGCACCGCCGGCAACGGCGTCCGCTCGAGCTGCAACTTGCGCAGCACCTCCTCCACCGAGGCGTCGTAGCGCGCGTTGCCCGACCGGCGCACCATCTCGTACTCGACGATCCGGAACGTGGCGTCGAGCGAGATGCGGACCTTGCACGACAGTCGTTTCAGATCCCGCTGCGAGATCATGTTCGGGATCGACCAGCGTTCCTGGAAGAACTCCATCAACTGCGTGGCGTACCAGTCGCCGGGGCGGACGAGCGAGGGGTCGAGGGTGGTGCCGTTGGGGTCCCCGTTGGGGAATCCCTGCACGCGGCTCCACGTCCCCCGCTCGGGGAAGTCCTGCCGCAGCCGGTCCCAGATCAGGTTCACGTCGTTCGACGGCGCCGCGCGGGCGGGGCGCCGGGGCACGTGCACCGGCTGGATGTCCATCGGCGTCAACGTCCGGCGCGGGCGGGGTCCCGCGGCCTGCGCGTCGGGGTCGGGCGCCAGCGCCGGCTTCACCTCCGGCTCCGGCGGCGCCTCCGGCAGCGCCGGCACCTCGCGCTGCGGCATCTCCGTCTCGACCGGGCTGTTGCCGAGCTTGAGCAAGCGGGCGGGGATGAACGAGAACGGCTCGGGCGGCGGCACCGCCAGCTCCGCCTGCCGGCGGCGCTCCTCTTCCTCTTCGAGCGCCGCGCGGTGGACGGTCACCACGGCGAGCGCGATCAGCGTCGCGTGGAGCCCGGCGGAGAGCGCCAACCCGACCGCCGACGTGGCATACGGCCGCCGTTGCAGCTCCAGGACCTTTCCCACCGCCGGCACCGGTTGCGCCATTCGGCCTTCCGCGTTCCCCGGGGACCCGCTCGTCCCCGCCACCCCCGTCAACGCCCGACGGAGGCACGCTATTCTACGCTCAAGGAGTGGTCGCCGGTGCAGCCTCCAGCGGCCGGGGGGCCACCCCGCCCGGCTGCTCCGGCTCCTCCCCTTCCTCGGGCAGGTTCGTCACCAGCCCGAGCTTGTCCACGCCCATTTCCTGCAGCAGCGCCATGATCCCGACGACGTAGCCGTACGGAATCTCGCGACTGGCCTGGATGAACAGGTCCTCCCCCTCTCCGGTCAGCTTGATCCGCGCGGCGAGCTTGTCGGCCAGGAGGCGGCGCAGTTCCGGCAGCGACCCGAACCGGATCACGTCGTCGTTCAGCCGGACCTCGCCGAACGTCTGGATCACCAGCATGTCGAGCTCGGGGTCCTGCGATTCCAGCGTCGGAGCCTTGGCTTCCGGCAGGTCGATCTCCACGCCGGCCTGGAGCAGCGGAGCGGTGACCATGAAGATGATGAGCAGCACCAGCATCACGTCGACGAACGGCGTGACGTTGATCTCCGCCATCGGGCCGCGCGTCGGGGTCTGCATCGCCATCGGAGCGCCTCCCTAGCCCGCGGCCGGCGGCGCGGCCCGCTTCGCGTCCTCCTGGTTGACCAGCTCCGCGGCGAACGCCGCCAGGTCCTCGTTCCAGACCCGGATCCGGCGCACGAACGCGTTGTAGGCGACGACCGCCGGGATCGCCGCCACCAGCCCCACCGCCGTCGCGATCAGCGCCTCGGCGATCCCCGGCGCCACGATCGCCAGCGAGGCCGACTCCTGGGCGCCGATGTTGATGAACGAGGACATGATGCCCCAGACCGTGCCGAACAGACCGACGAACGGCGACGCCGAGCCGATCGTCGCCAGCAGGCTGAGCCACCCCTCCATCCGGGTGACCTCCAGGTCCACCGCCTTGGACAGCGTCCGCTCCAGCCGCTTGGTCGGCCCCTCGCCCGGCTCCCCGCCCGCCGCCGCCCCCTCCTGCGGCCGCACCTCCCGTTCGTGCCGGGCCGCCAGCCAGAGCCGGGCGTGCGGGCTCTGTCCACCGGCCCGCACCGCCAGCTCCGTCGCCTGGTCGTCGTCCGCCGCCAGGCGGAGCTGCTTGAGAAACGATCGCGAGCGCACGCGGGAAACTCCGAGCTGCACCGCCTTGGCCACCACGACCGCCCAGCAGATCACGGAGGCCGCGAGCAGCACGACCAGCACGCCGGTGACGACGGGGCCGGCGTTGAGAATCAGGTCCCATGGGTTCAACGTCGTCGCCGTCGCCGCCTGCGCCCCTCTTTCGATCGCGGCCCCCGCCGCCGGTGATGTCGCCAGGCCCGCCGTGGCCGCCCCGCCCGTCGCCACTGGAACCACACCCTGCCACATGCGCACAACCTCGCTTTCCCCCGCCGACGGGATATGACCGAGGCGCCGGGTCGAGTCAACTTTGCGGAAGGACGCGGACCGCCGCCGGGATGCGTCGGATGGCCGGCCTCGCGGCGGGTCGTTCGAGGCCCCGCCGGTCGGACTCTCGGGCGCGGACTGCGGTGCCGGCCCCTGGGAGATCCCCGGCTCGGGCGCCGGCCCTGGCGTTCCTTGACGGATCACGGTTCGGGTCGTAGGGTTCCGCGAGGTTGCCGGTGCCCGTCGCTTCCAGGGAGGAGGCGATTGAATGTCCGGGCACCGGGTGGGGGTCCAAGGGGCCGCAGAACGCCGGGTCCGGAGGGGCCCGCAGAAGAGAAGGAGGTCTGGAAGCGATGCGAAAGCTGCGCAACACGTTGCTGGTCCTGTCTCTTGCCGCCGTCGCGGCCACCGCCTGCGTGGTGACCGTCTGGTGGGAAGGGAGCGAATCGTCGGTGACGTTCACCTGGACGCTGAACGGGTCCACGCCCACCGCCGCGAGCTGCTCGGCGGTCGGCGCGACGACGGTCCGCATGTGGATCTCGCAGTCCATGCCGAGCTGCTCGCTGGCGACGGGGAGCTGCGGCACGTGGGACATCGCCTGGGAGTGGCCGTGCAGCGCGGGCACGGGCACGACCGGCATGGTGTTCAAGGCGCGGGCGATGCACATCGGCTGGACCCTGTTGGACGGGTCCGGTCGCGTGCTCTCCGCGACCACCTGGGGCGACTACACGCTGGTGCCGGGCGAGAACGTGCTCACGCCTCCGATCGCCTTCGTCGTGACCGAACCGGGCGCCGACGCCGCGGCGGTCACGACCTGGACGATCGACGGGGCGGCGGCGAGCGCCGCGTCGTGCGCGGCGGCGGGCGCCGCGAACGTCTACCTCACCTGGCGCGAGCACGGCGACACGGCGACCCAGTCGATGTACTGGCCGTGCGATTCGCCCTCCGGCACGACGGGCAACGTGTTCCACAGCGGGAGGACCTACGACCTGCGCTGGGAGCTGCGGACCGCGGCCGACGCGGTCCTCTCGGCGGCTCCAGGGCCCGACACGTGGCAGGAGCATCCGATGGTCGCCGGGAACAACCCGTTCACGGTGCAGTTCGTCACCGCCCGGGTTCCCGACGCCACCCTCGCCTCGACCTGGACGATCAACGGCCTGACCGCCGACGCCGCGGCCTGCGAGGCGGCGACGGGAGCCAACGTGGTCCTGCTCTACCAGGAGGCCGGCGCGGGCGGCACCCCGAGCGAGGTGGCCTGGGCCTGCGGCACCGGCACCGGCACCACCGGCACGCTGTTCGTCTCGGGAACCGCCTACGAGCTGCGCTGGGAGCTGCGCAACGACGCCGGCACCGTGCTCTCGGCGGCCCCCGGCGCGACCACCTGGACGGCGTTCACCCCCGTCGCGGGGGCCAACACCGCCACGGTCGATCTGCCCGTCACCCTCGGCCGCCTCGACCTGACCCTGGCCTGGGCCGACAAGGTGACCGCGCCGGCCTACGGCAACTGCGCGATGCCGCCCGACGACGTCGCCGTGATCGGCTACGTCCTCGAGACGACCACCGGCACGGTGGTCGCCGAGGTCGATATCGACACCGAGCCGATCGCCTGCACCACGGCGCTCGGCTGGGCCGGCGTGCCGTTCGGCAGCTACCACGCGCTGATCGATGGCCGCGCCGCCGCGCCCGACACCGCCGTCTGGGCCGGCGACTGCACCGGCATCACGGTCGATGACCTGCTCGACAACGCCTTCTCCTGCAACGTCCCGATGATCACGCCCTAGGGCGCGGCCTGTCGGAGCGCGCGCGGGAAGCCCACCCGCACCGTACCCTCCTCGACCTCGACCTCCGCCCCGCGGGCCCGCGAGCCCGCCAGGAACGGTTCCAGCCACGACCGCTCCTCCGGGCGCAGCGGACGGGGCTGGAAGTCCACGATCGCGTTCTGCGTGGCCAGCGGCACCAGTTCGACCGCGCGGATCCGTCCCGCCGTGCCTGCCGACCGCGGCGTCACCCGCAGCCGCGCCAGGAAACCGATCCGCAGCTGCGGCCAGCCCGGCGTCCCCCATGCGTAGTTCCCCAACGAATACAGGATCAACGTGTCGCCCCAGACCTCGAGCGGCTGGACGTCGTGCGGGTGGTGGCCCGCCACGACGTCGACTCCCAGCCCGGCGAGCCAGCGCCCGGTCCGCTCCTGGTCCGGCGTCACGTCCGCGTAGTTCTCGCCCCAGTGCACGCCGACCACCAGCACGTCCACCAGCGGCCGCAGGCGCCGCACGTCCTCCGCGACGTCGGCCCGCGTCAGCCGCGCGCAACCGGCCGAATTCCCCCGGGCGAACGCGCGCAGGTACAACCGGTAGCCCGGTTGGTCCTCCAGGTAGGCGAGGTAGCCGATCCGCGTCCCCCCCACGTCGAAGATCAGCGGCCGCCGGGCCGCCGTCTCGTCCATCCCCGCCCCGGCGTGGGCGACCCCGGCCGCGTCGAGGTACCGCAGCGTGTCCGCCAGCCCCCGGTCGCGGTAGTCCCCGACGTGGTTGTTCGCCAGCGCCACCGCGTCGAGGCCGAGCCAACGCCAGGCCTCCAGCGCCGCCGGCTCGACCTTGTAGATGTACTTCTTGGGCAGCGGGAACGGCTCGTCGCTCTCCGTCACCGGCGCCTCGAGGTTGAGCAGCGTCACGTCCGCCTCGCGCAGCCACCCCGCCGTCGCCTCGTACGGATACCGCCAACCCCGCTCCCGGATCCTCGGCATCGCCGCGTCCGTCGGCGCGAAATCACCCCCCAGCACGATCGTGACCTCGTCGCCGGAGCGCGGGCGTTCCACGACGAATGGCGGCGCCAGCGGCACCCGCGGATCGTACAGCGTCTCGAACAGCACCCAGACTCCCGCCGCGCAGACCAGCAGCGTCATGGTCGCCAGCGCGATCAACCGGCGGCGATAGGGAGAACGGCCCACGAACGACAGCGTACCCTACCTTCCCGGGTAGACAATACCCGTGCCGATGCTATCGTTCGACCGTCCAGCGGATGGCCGGCCCCACGCGGGACCGGGACGAGGAGGAGGTCCGACATGTCCAGAGCGATCCACCTGGGACTCGCCGTGTTGCTCGCCGTTGCGCTCGGCGGCTGCGTCGTGCACGGCCATGCCAGCGCCCGCACCGGGCCGCCGCCGCCGACGGTGGTGACCGGTCCGGCGACGAACCAGCCGCCGCCGCCGACGGTGGTGGAGGCCCCGACGACGAACCAGCCGCCGCCGCCGACGGTGGTGAGCGGTCCGACGACGAACCAGCCGCCGCCGCCGACGGTGGTGAGCGGTCCGACGACGAACCAGCCGCCGCCGCCGACGGTGGTGAGCGGTCCGACGACGAACCAGCCGCCGCCGCCGACGGTGGT
>JAAZOP010000424.1 GCA_012797735.1 Myxococcales bacterium | reverse complement strand
GGCGGCAGCGCCTGCGGCGCCGGTTCCCGCAGCGTCCGCGACGCCCGCGGCGCCGGCCTCCCGCACGCCCCCGCCCGACACGCCGCCGGAGGTGCCGCGATGAGCCGCGGACTCCGGACCCGCGTCACGGAAGCCGCAGTGCTGGCGCTGCTGGCCGTCGCGCTGGTCGTCGTGCCGTGGTGGCTCGACCGGTCGAAGGTCCTCGCGCAGGGCGAGAGCTACGGCTTCGCCTGGCCGTGGGTGCTGCTGGGGCTGGTGGTGCCCGCGGCGCTGCTGGTGCTGGGGCTGCGCCCGGCGCGACGCGGCGTGCCGCGCTGGCGCTATCCGCTGGCGCCGCTGGCCGCGACCGCTCCGGTCGCGCTGCGCGCCCGGCTGTGGCGGCTCCCGGTCGCGCTGCGCGCCGCCGCGCTCGGCCTGTGCGTCCTCGCCCTGGCCCAGCCGCAGGGTTCCCGCGAGCTGTGGCAGACCTCCTCCGAGGGGATCGACATCGTCCTGGCGCTCGACATGTCGGGCTCGATGCAGCAGCCGGACATGTTCCCCAACCGGTTCGGCGCGGAGAAGGACGTGGTCCGCTCGTTCATCGCCCAGCGGCCGAACGACCGGATCGGCATCGTCGTCTTCGGTTCGAAGGCCTATCCGCTCTGCCCGTTGACCACCGACCACACCCTGCTCGACGGCATGCTCGCCGACCTCCAGCTCGAACACATGCCGGAGACGATGCAGAACACCGCGATCGGCGACGCCCTGGCCAGCGCCCTCGCCCGTCTCGCGGAGAGCGACGCGGCGTCCCGCGTGGTCGTCCTGCTCACCGACGGGATGGACAACGAGAGCGACATCGACCCGCTGGACGCCGCCGCCGAGGCGGTCCGGCAGAACGTGCGGGTCTACACGGTGCTGCTGGGCGTGCAGGGCGAGGTCCTCGTGCCGCAGGCGATCGATCTGCTCGGCAATCCGATCCAACTCGGCTCGCCCCAGCGCTTCCCCACCGACCCGGAGCTGCTCCGCAAGATCGCCGACCAGACCAAGGCGGCGTTTTTCGAGGCGGCCCAGCGGAACGAGCTGGAACAGGCGTTTCACAAGATCCTCGACGATCTCGAAAAGACGGAGCGGACAAGCCACGTGACGCTGCCCAACCACCGCTTCGAGCGCTTTCTCTGGCTGGCGGCGATCCTGCTGGCGATCGAGTACCTGTTGCGCCACCTGTGGCTGCGGGAGCTGGCCTGATGCGCTGGGGCTACGGAGAGCTGTGGATGTTCCTCGCCGCCGGCGGCGTGCTCTTGCTCGCCGCGGCCGGTCTGGTGGCGGGCTACTTCCGGCGGCGCCGCCTGCTGCGCCGGCTCGGCACCGAGGCGGCCCTGGCGCGGACGCTCCGGGCCCGCGCCCCCGGCCTGCGCACCGTCAAGGGGGTCCTGTTCCTGCTCGCCCTCGCCGGCCTGCTCGCCGCCCTGCTGCGCCCGCAGCACGGCGGCCGCGAACAGCTCGTCCGCCAGTTCGGCCTCGACCTGGTGCTGGCGGTCGATTTTTCCAAGAGCATGCTGGCCGAGGACGTGGTGCCGAGCCGCATCCAGCGCGTGCGCCAGGAGATCGCCCGTCTCCTCCAGATGCTGGAAGGCAACCGCGTCGGCGCCGTCGCCTTCGCCGGGGACGCGATCGCCTTCCCGCTGTCGAACGACCTCGCCCTGGTCAACACCTTCTTCCGCAACTTCGACCCGGCCACGATGCGGCCGCCGGGCACCGCGATCGGCCGGGCGATCCGCAAGTCCCAGCTCCTGCTGCAGGACGTCGATCGACCGGCAACGAAGGACCCCAAGGCCGCGCCGCGGCCGAAGGACGACCGGGCCCGGATCGTGGTGCTGTTCACCGACGGCGAGGACCACGAGGGCGACCCGGTGGCTGCCGCCCGCCTTGCGGAACAGGAACTCCATGCCCGCATCTTCGTCGTCCAGGTCGGCGAGCTGGGCGGCTCCACGATCCCGGTCCGCGACCCGGTGACCGGCGAGGTCCAGCTCCACCACACGCGGTCGGGCGAGGTGGCGACGACGGAGATCACGCCGCAGATCGAAGAGAAACTCCGGCAGATCGCCTCGTCGCGCCGCGCCGACCAGCCCGACTCCGCCGATCGGTACTACCTGCGCCTCGGCGCGCGGGACTCCGCCGCCGACGAGATCGTCGCCGAGATCCGCCGGCTGCGGCGCACCGAGATGGAAGCCGCGAAGGTCACCCTCTACGATGAGTTATACTGGGTGCCGCTGATCCCCGCCGCCGCGCTTCTCGCCGCCGAGGCGTTGCTGCCCGGCGGTTGGGAGCGGCGGCGGCGGCGGCGGCCCGAGCGGACCCCGGAGGAGGGTTCCGGCAAGACGCCGCCGAACGAGGGAGGCCAGCCGTGACCGCGCCGAACCGCTCCCTCCACCGACTCGCCCTCGCGACGCTCCTTGTCGCCCTCCTCCCCGCCTGGGATCCGTTCTGGTCCGAGGACCAGGACGTCGCGCGCGGCAACGAGCGCTTCCTGTCCCAGGCGCAGCGCGAGGCGATCGCGGCCTACCGGGCCACGCCGCGCAACGAACGACCCGAGGTCCAGTACAACATCGGCCTGGCCGCCCTCGCCTTGGCCCAGTCCGCCACGAGCAACGCCCCCGCGAAGCCGCCCGAACCGACCCCGGCGCCGCCGCCGGCCGACGGGGGCCCGCCGCCCGAGACGACGCCGCCCCCGGCCACGCCGGCCGACGACCTGTCCCAGTGCCTCGAGGGCGTCCGGCCGGCCTGCCTCCGCCTCGCCGCCTCCTCCTTCGCCCACGCCACCGCCGCCCGCGACAACCACGACCTGCGCGCCAACGCCTTCCACTCCCTCGGCAACGTCTACCTGCTCCAGGCCGCCGACCTCGATCCGCCCCCGCCGCCCCAGATTCCCGACCTCAAGGACCAGGAATGCCCCGCCGTCCAGCAGGCGCTCCAGTCCCTCGAAGCGCCGCTCGCCGCGTTCGCCGACGCCCTCGCGCCCCTCGAGAAGGCGATCGACCAGTACCGCTCCGCACTCCTCGAACGCCCCGGCGACTCCGACACCGCCTGGAACCTCGCCCTGGCCCACCGCCGCCGCCGAGACCTCGAAGACCGGCGCGCCACCCTCCTCGCGCTGCGCGACGAACTGCAGCGGTTGGCGCAGGAGAAGTGCAAGGACCAGAACCAGGACCAGCAGAACCAGAACCAGGACCAGCAGAACCAGAACCAGGACCAGCAGGACCAGAACCAGGACCAGCAGCAACAGGAGCCGTCGCAGAGCGAGGAAGAACGGCAGCGGCAGCAACAGCAGCAGGAGCAGCAGCGGCGGCAGGACGAAGGCCGACAGCAGGACATCCAGCAGCAGCTCCAGAACCTGCGCGACCAGGAGGAGCTGTTCCAGCAGATGCGGCAGCGCGAGGAGGCCGAGGACGAGGAGGAGCAGCTCCAGCTGCTCCCGTTCCAGCGTCCGCAGCGGCAGGCACCGGAGAGGGACTGGTGAACCGGGCGGCGGACCGGCGCAGGCGTGGCCGAACGCCCCTGCCCGTCGCGGCGGGGATCGCCGGCTGGGCGATCCCTCTCGGGCTGCTCTGCGCTCCTCCCGCCGCGGCGCAGGTCGAGGTCACGATCGATCCGGCGCGGACGTCGGTGGCGGTCGGCGAGCCGCTGCGGGTCGACGTGCACGTGATTTCCGAGGCGGGTTCGCCGGAGGCGATCGGGACGTTGCCGGCGAACGGCTTCGCAGTGCTGGGCACCAGCCAGTCGCAGGCGATGGAGTTCAGCTTCGGGATGGGACGCAACGTGCAGCGCGTCCGCGTGACGCAGAGCTACACGCTGCAACCCCAGGCGCCCGGCACGTTCACCCTCGGCCCGGTGCAGGTCCGGCTCGGCGGCCGGACCTACTCGAGCGACACGGTGCGAGTGCTCGTGCGGCCGGGAAGCGGCGGGACCGCGGCGCCGGTCCAGCCCGTCCCCGGCTGGTCGGCCCTCGCGCCCACGCCCCCGCCGCCGCCGGCGGAGGGAACCACGGGGGAAGAGGTACCGCTGTCGGCCTGCCGGCGGCCGGACGGCTCGGCCCTGCCGGCGACCGGGGCGGACGGCCCGGCGACCTGCACCGTGGTGCGCCCGGGGCTGTTCCTCCAGCTCGACGTGACCGACCTCCAGGTGTATCTGGGGGAGCCGCTGCGGATGCAGATCCGGGCCTTCGTCGAGCGGTCCGAGGTCGGGTTTTCGGTCGGGGCGCTGTTCTCGCAGCTGATCCGCCAGGAACCGTCGCTCGAGGGTTTCCTGCGCACGAATCTCGAGCGCCGGCAGCTCGACCTGGACACGCGCTCGATCCAGGGACGGACGTACCTGTGGACCACGTTGCGCGACAAGCTGCTCTATCCGACGCGCGAGGGCCGCCTCACGATCGGGGCGGCGGAGGCCGAGCTGTCGGTGCCGGACCTGTTCCGGCCGCGTTCGCTGCGGCGCCGGACGGCGGCACTGCCGATCACGGTGCTGCCGCTGCCCGCCGAGGGACGACCGGCGGGGTTTTCGCCGAACAACGTCGCGGCGTCGCTGGCGGTCGAGGCGCGGGCGAGCCCGACGGCGGTGCGCGTGGGCGAGTCGTTCGAGGTGACGCTGATGCTGCGCGGCGAGGGGAACCTCGCCGGTTTCCGCATCGACCCGCCGGACCTGCGGGGGGCCACGGTGCTCAAGGCGTCCGACCGCGTGGTCGAGCCGACCGCGGATGACCTGCTCGCCCGGCGCACGGTGACCTTCCTGGTGACGCCGTCGCAACCGGGCGAGATCGACCTGGCGGACTTCGGCCTTTCCTACTTCGACTACGAGGCGCGGCAGTACCGGACGGCGCGGGCGGGGACGCTGCGCGTCGCCGTCACGCCGGGCGAAGCGCCCGCGGCGGCGACGGCGGCGGGCGGCGAGGACCCGGGGACGGCGGCGGCTCCGACGACCTCGCCGACCGCTTCGATCCGACCCCGCGACGACCTCGCCCGGCCGCCGGCTCCCTGGCACGCGAGCCTGCTGTTCTGGGCGCTGCTGCTGGCCCCTCCCGTCTCCCTCGCCGGCGCCCACGCCTGGAGCGCCGCGGCGCGCGCGCTGCGACGGCGTCGCGGCCAGGTGCGGCCCGCCGACGTCTTCCGCCGAAGCCTGAAGACGTTGCGCCGCGTGGCCCGCGGCCGCTCCGGCGACGACCCCGCCGCCCAGCTCGCGGCGGTCGAGACCGCCCTGCTCGACTACCTCGAGGCGCGCGCCGGCGAGCCGCTCCGGGGGTACGCCACCGCCGACCTCCGGCGCCGTCTCGTCGCCGCCGGCTTCGCCGAACCGCTCGTCGATCGGCTCGTGGCGCAGCTCGACTCGTGCGCCTTCGGCCGCTTCGCCCCCTCGGCGAGCCGCGAGCGGGGCGCGAGCGAGACGGCGCGGGCGGCGGAGACGGTGCTGCGCGAGTTGGAGCGCGCGCCGGCGACCCCGCCCGGAGGGAAGACGCCATGAGCGGCCGCACCGATCGGCGGACAGGGACCGGCGCGCGGATCCGCGGATCGGACGGTCTTGCGCCGGCGCCGATGCGGCCTCGCGCCCCCGCCCGCCTGCACGGGGCCGCCCTCGCCGCCGCGTCGCTCGCGGTGGCGCTGGCGCTGC
>JAAZOP010000423.1 GCA_012797735.1 Myxococcales bacterium | reverse complement strand
TCCGGACACGGACGACGACGGCTGGGACGACCTGGCGGAGTGGGCGCACCCGACCGCCGACCCGCTCGACCCCTCCAGCGGGATTCCGCCGGACGACTACTACCTGGTGCTGCCGCCGCACGGACCGGTGGAGGAGCGGGACCTGCTGTTCGGGACGAACATCCAGGTGGCGGACGTCTTCTTCCTGGTGGACACCACCGGAAGCATGTACGGCGAGATCGACAACATCAAGGCGAACCTGAGTTCGCTGATCATCCCGGAGATCCGGCGGCGCATTCCGGACGCCTGGTTCGGCGTCGGCTGGTTCGCCGATTTCCCGACGGGAAGCTACGGCAGCGGCGACGACCGCGCGTTCGAACTGCTGCAGACGATGACCGACGACACGGCGACGGCGCAGACGGCGGTCAACGCGCTGCCGCGCCGCAGCGGCGCGGACGGCCCCGAGAGCCAGGTCGAGGCGCTGTACCAGACGATGACCGGCGAGGGGCTCGGGTCGTGGGTGCCGATGTACGGGGCCCCCGACTGCCGGGGGGCGCCGTGCTTCCGCGAAGGCGCGCTGCCGATCGTCCTGCTGTTCACCGACGCGCCGTTCCACAACGGCCCGACCGGCGGGGAGCCGTACAGCGGCATCACCCCGACCCCCCACCAGTGGGCCGACGCCGTCCGCGTCGTCAACGGCGCCCACGGCAAGGTCCTGGGGATGAGTTCCGGCGACGCCTACTACGGCGGCTGGGACGATCTCGTGGCCACCGCCGAGGCGACCGGCGCGGTCGATTTCGACGGCCAGCCGCTGGTCTGGGACATCGGGTCCGACGGCGCGCGGCTCGGCACCAGCGTCGTCGACGGCATCGAGATGCTCGCCACGCGCGTGCCCTTCGACGTCGACACCGTGACGGAGGCCGACCCGGCCTACCCGCTCGGCGTCGACACCCGCTGCTTCATCCACCGCATCATCCCGCAGGAGTGGTACGAGCCGCCGGGAATGACGCACGAGCAGGCCGTGGCGTTCATGGACGAATCGACGTTCTACCAGGTGCTGCCGGGGACGAACGTCGAGTTCCTCGTCGAGTTCCAGAACAACGGCTGCTTCGACGGCGACGACTACGCGCGGATCTTCCGGGCCACGATCGTCGTGCAGGGCGACCACGTCACGCGGCTCGACGAGCGCGTCGTGCTGATCATCGTGCCGGCGATCGAGATCCCGTTCGGTTGAGCCGAGCGGCGCGGCGGCCCCGTCAGGGCGCGTCCGCGCCGGCGCCGGGGCCTCCCCCGATCCCCGCCTCGTCGGGCGTGAGCAGCGTGATCGTCATGTAGGCCTGCCGGGCCCCGAGGAACCGCTCGAGCCCCTGGATCTGCAGGCCGGTGAACAGGTCGGCGACGCAACGAACCGCGTCGTCGCAGGCGCGCGGCAGGTCCTGCTTGCCGGGCACGATCCGCAACTCGCGCACCGACCCGTCCTCCGCGATCATCAGCATCGCGTCGAACGCCTTGGGGATGCCGCCCGAGCGGCACCCGCGCTCCCGCACCGGCTGCTCGAAACACCTGCGCAGCTCGGGCTTCTTGAGGTCCACGGCCGCCTTCACCAGCGGCGTCTCCTCCGGCTTGATGTTGTGCACTTCGCCCACGGCCGCCGAGATGCGGGATTCCTGCCACAGCTTTTCGACGGCGGGGTCGACCCCGCCGTCGGAACCGGCGGTGTCGGACGTGCTCTTGCCCGCCGTGGGAGTCGTGCAGCCGGCGGCGGCAACCGCCGCGAGCGCGAGGAGCCTGGTGATGCGCGTCATGGCGTCTTCTCCCGCCCGGCGCGACCGGCAGGACATCCGCCGCCTGCCGCCGGGCCGGGCGACAGTCTGAGCGTCCCGCGGCCGCGAAGTCAACCGCGGCGCGGGTTCCAGCGCAGGAGTTCGCAGGGCAGCGCGCCGTTGCGCAGCGGCAGCCGCGCGGCCGGCCGCCCCCGGAACGCCCGCGCCAGCGCCGGGTTGCCCGACAGCACGATCGTCACCCAGCCCGCCGGGCGCAAGGCGCGGGCCAGCGCCCGATACAGGGCGTCCAGCGTCCTGCGCCCCGGCGCCAACCGCTCCCCGTAGGGCGGATTGCAGATCACCATGCCCGACGCCTCCGGCGGCGCGAACCGCCGCGCGTCCGCCGTCGCGACCTGCACCAGATCGCCGACGCCTGCGGCGCCCGCGTGCCGCTCCGCGGCCGCCGCCGCCTCCGGGTCGCGGTCCGAGGCGCGAATCGGCGGGCCCTCCTCCCTCCGCGCCGCCGCCGCCCGCTCATCCGCCTCCTCCCGCAGCGCCCGCCACGCGCGCGCTTCCGCCTCCCCGAAGGACGGCCAGCGCTGGAAGCCGAACGAGCGGCCGCGGCCGGGGGCGCGGTCGGCCGCCCAGAGCGCCGCCTCGATCGCGATCGTGCCGGACCCGCACAGCGGGTCGCACAGGGCCCGCCGGCGGTCCCACCCCGACCAGAGCACGATCGCCGCGGCCAGCGTCTCCCGCAGCGGCGCCTCGGTCGGGACGCGGCGCCAGCCGCGCCGGTGCAGCGAGACCCCCGAGCTGTCGAGGAACAGCGTCCCCGCGCGCCCGTCGAGCAGCAGCACGATCCGCACGTCGGGGTCGCGCGGGTCGACGTCGGGACGCGCCCCGCGCCTCTCGCGCATCCGATCCGCCACCGCGTCCTTCACCCGCAGCGCCGCGAAACCGCTGTGGCGCACGCCGGGCGCGCGTCCCTGCGCCGTCACCGCGAATGTCGCGCGCGGCGTGAGGTGGTCCTCCCAACGCACGTCGCGCGCGCCCGCGTACAGGTCGTCGGCGGAGCCGATCGGGAAGCCGGCGAGCCGCAGCAGCACATGGTTCGCGGTGCGCAACCACAGGTTGGCGCGCCGGCCCAGCTCGGCGCCCCCCCGGAACGCCACGCCGCCGGACGTCGGGCGGACGCCGGCCGCGCCGAGCGCGTCCAGTTCGCGGGCCAGCACCGGCTCGGTGCCGCGCGCCGCCGTGGCCAGCCAGCTCGCCCCGCCGGTCATGCGCCGCGCGGTCCGGGCGGCGTCGGGCCGTCCGCGAAGGCCAGGCGGCGCTGCGGCACGAACGTCCCCGTGCCCAACGCCACCAGCCGGCCGGTCTCGTCGTGGATCCGCATCTCGCACACGTCCAGCGTGCGACCGGGACGCAGGACGCGCCCGAGGCCGAACAACGCGCGCCGCTCCACGTGTTCGAGCGTGTGCACGCGGAACTCCGCCGTCGCCACCCAGCACCCGTCGTGTCGGGCCGCGCTGGCGAACCACCCGGCGATGTCGACCAGCGTCGCGATCACCCCACCGTGGATGCCGTGCAGGGCGTGGTCGAGCTGCGGATTGTACGGGAGATCGACGCGCGCCACGCCGGGTTCGGGGTAGGACAACGTCATGCCGAAACAGCGCGCGATCGGCGCGGCGTTGAACTCCCGGACCAGCGCGGCCTCGCGTTCCGTCATCTCGGACCTCCCGGCCGCCGGCTCGGCGCGACGGCCCCGGCAGGCTGCCACGGGGACGCGGCGCGAGGCAACCGGGGCGCCGTCCCGGTTGCCCGCGGGCGGGACGACCGCTATGCTGCGTCTCGTGCTCGCGCGCGGCGCCATCGCTCTCGCCTTTGCCGCCGGGATCGCCCTGGCGCAGGCCGGCTGTCCGCCCGATCTGCCGGTCTGCGACCCGGACCCGGCGGACAACGTCTGTTTCGGCGACGGCGACTGCGTGCTGGCCTACTGCGCCACGGACTGCTGCAACTGCCCGGTCGCCTACTCCCGCCGGCAACTCGACGGCACCTGGTGCCTGACCGAGTACGGGACGACGCCGCCGATCGCCGACTGCCTGCAAGGTCGCACCGAGCGGTGTGCCGGACACGCGCCGTGCGTCTGCGCGTACAATGTCGAGGCCTGGTGCGACGCGGGACACTGCAACGTGCGGGCGCCGCGCCCGTAGGGACGTCGCGGGACGTCCGGACGACCGGGCGACGAGAGGAAGGGAACGTGCCGCACAGGATCTGGGTGCTGTCGCTGGTGTTGTGGGTCGGGTGCAGTTGCTCGCGGCCGCCTCGCGTCGAGGAGCCGCGGCCGGGTGCCGACGCCGGGGCCGCCGGACCCGCGGATGCGGCGCCGCCGCCGCGGGATGCGGCGCCGCCGCCCGAGGTCGGCGCGGCGCCGCCGGATTCCGGGACGCCGCTGCCGCCCGAGGTGGCGGGCGACGACGAACACCCGGTGCGGATCTTCTTCGACGAGGGCAAGTCCGAGGTGCCCGAGATCGCCTACGCGCTGCTCGACGCCGTCGCCGAGCGGCTGCGCCTGCGCCCGACGGAGGTGCTGCGGCTCGTGGGACACTGCGACGCCCGCGAGAAGCCCGGCGGGGCGATGGAGCTGTCGCGCCAGCGCGTCAACGCCGTCCGGCGCTACCTGGAGGAGCACGGGGTCGACACCAACCGGTTCTTCGTCGATGCGCGCGGCGACTTCCAGCCCGCCGGCGACAACGAGACCCCGGAGGGGCGGGCGTCGAACCGGCGCGTCGATTTCGTGTTCGAGCAGGGGATGGTTTCGGCGCCGTGAGGCGCCGGGGCGCTCAGCGGCCGGCCAGGATCGCGCGCAGCACGCCGGTCATCACCGCGTCGTACACCCGGCGGTTGCCGCGGTGGAGCAGGTCCAGCGCCGCCGCCTCCGGCCCGACCGGCACCACGCCGGCGCCGGTCTCGACGGCGCGCACGATCGCCTCCGCCACCCGCTCGGGCCGCGCGCCGAATCGGGCCATCATCCGCCCGATCGCGTCCCGCGTCTCCTCGGCGCTCCGGCCGCGCGCACCGCTGACCATCCGCAGCGCGCGGCTCATCCCCGTCGCCACCACGCCGGGACAGACGGCCGTCACGCCGATACCGTGGCGCGCCGCCTCCAGCCGCAGCGAGGCGGAAAGGCCGAGCACGGCGCTCTTGACCGCGCCGTAGGCCGTCGAGGCGGGCAGGGGGCCGAGCGCCGCCATCGAGGCCACGTTGACGATGTGCCCGCCCCCTCCTTGCCGGATCATCGCCGGATAGAAGAAATGGCAGCCGTGGATCACGCCCCAGAGGTCGACGTCCACGATTCGGCGCCAGTCCTCGAGCTGCATGTCCTCGAGCAGGCCGTTGATCGCGATGCCGGCGACGTTGCACAGCACGTCGACGCGGCCGAACACTCCGTACGCCTCGTCCCGGAAGCGCTCGACGTCATCCGCCCGCGACACGTCGACCGGAAGCGCCAGCACCCGCCGGCCCCCCGTGCGCAGTTCGTCCGCCCCGCGGGCCAACCCCGTCGCATCGATGTCGGCCAGCGCCAGGTGTGCGCCGCGGGCGGCGAACGCCGCGGCCGCGGCGCGGCCGATCCCGCTGGCCGCGCCCGTGATCGCCACTGTCCGTCCCGCGAAGTCGCGCATCGCCGGACCCTCCTCCGCCGCCGCGACTCTAGCCGGGCGGGGCGCGGAGATCCACGCCGGGTCGCGCGCACCGCCGCGGCCCCTCCCGTTCCGGTCCGGCCCGCGATCCCGTTCGAGATTGCCTCGGGCCCGCGGCGGGGCGTACGCTCCCGGGCTGCGTGCCCGCGAGGCCGGCGGGGAACGGGCGCGCCGGGAAGGTCCGTCCGATGTCGTCCGCAGAGACCGTTCCGCCCGCGAACCTGGCGGCGCTGATCCACACGGACGAGCTGGCCCGGTTCGACTACGGGGACGACCATCCGTTCAAGCCCCTCCGGGCCCGCACCACGATCGAACTGTGCGCGCGCTACGGGTTGCTCGACGGCCCCGGCGTCGTGCGGATCGCGCCGCAGGCGGCGGAGCCCGCCTACCTGGAACGGTTCCACGATCCGGCGTACCTCGCCGTGCTGCGGCGGGCCAGCGGCGGCGTGCACGACGTGGCGGCGTTGGCGCGCGGCATCGGTACCGAGGACTGCCCGGTGCTGCGGGGCATCTGGGAGTTCTGCCTGCTCGCCACCGGCGCGACGCAGGCCTGCGTCGCGGCGGTGCTGGACGGCACGGCCCGGCGCGCCTTCAACCTCGTCGGGGGCTTCCACCACGCGTTCCGCGGCCGGGCCGAGGGGTTCTGCTACGTCAACGACGCCGGCGCGGCGATCGAGGACCTGCTGGCCCGGGGCTTGCGGGTGGCGTACGTCGATCTCGACGCCCATCACGGCAACGGCGTGCAGGACGCCTTCTACGCCGAGGACCGCGTGCTCAAGATCTCGCTGCACGAGTCGGGGGCGACGCTCTACCCGTTCGGCGGCGCGGAGACGGAACTCGGCGCCGGACGCGGGCTCGGCTTCAACGTCAACGTGCCCCTGCTCGAACGGACCGACGACGAAGTGTACCTCGAGACGTTCGAGGCGCTGGTGCCCCCGCTGCTCGAGGCGTTCCGGCCGGACGTCGTCGTGGCGGAACTGGGAGCGGACGCGCACGTGTCGGACCCGTTGTCGCACCTCCGGCTGACGAGCGGGGCCTACTATCGCCTCGTCGAGCGGCTCTGCGCGCTCGCCCCCCGGCTGGTCGGGCTGGGCGGCGGCGGCTACGACGTGTTCCGCGCCGCCCGGTGCTGGACGCTGGCCTGGGCGGCGATGGCCGAGCGGGAGCCGCAGGACGGATACGCCGGGCTCGTGGGCGGGATGATGTTCGGGTCGGAGAACGACGGCCTGTTCGACCGTCCATCGCCGACCACCGGAGCGGCGAAGGATCGCGCGCGGGCCGAGGCGCGCCGGGTGGTCGAGTTCCACCGGCGGAGCGTCTTCCCGCGGCTCGGGGCGACGTCTCCCTGAGGCGGCGCCGCGCGTTGCCTTCCGATCGCCGACCCGCTACAACCGGCCCGCGGCGGAGAGGCGATGGAGCCCGGGCGGAAATACGGCAGCTACGTCCTGGTCGACCCGCTCGGCAAGGGCGGCATGGGCCAGGTCTGGCGCGCCCGCCACGAGATGCTGGGTCGTGTCGCGGCCGTCAAGCTGATCCGCTGGGAGATGCTGGGCGCCGACGAGGAGCGGGCGCGGCAGTTCCTGCGGCGGTTCGAGCGCGAGGCGCGGGCCACCTCCCGGTTCCGCTCGCCCCACACCGTCGCCGTCTACGACTACGGCGTCGCCGCCGACGGCACCTTCTACTACGCGATGGAACTGCTCGAGGGGCTGAACCTCGAGGAGTTGGTGCGCCGGCACGGCCCGGTGCCGCCCGAGCGGGCCGTCCACTTCCTGGCCCAGGCCTGCGACTCGCTGGCCGAGGCGCACGCGCAGGGGCTGATCCACCGCGACGTCAAGCCCGCGAACCTCTACGCCTGCCGTCTCGGCCTCCAGCACGACTTCATCAAGGTGCTCGATTTCGGGCTGGTGAAGCCGATCCCCGGCTCGGGCCTGCTCGAAACCTCCCTCACGATCGACGGCACCGCCCTCGGCTCGCCCGCCTTCATGCCTCCCGAGGTGGCCGAAGGCAAGCGGACGATCGACGCGCGCGCCGACCTCTACGCCCTCGGGTGCGTCGCGTACTGGCTGCTCACCGGGCAGTACGTGTTCGACGGCGATTCGCCGCTCCACGTCATCGCTCGGCATCTCACCGCGGCCCCGCCGCCGCCCTCGTCGCGCACGACGGCGCCGATCCCGCCGGCCCTGGAGTCGCTCGTGCTCGAATGCCTCGGCAAGGACCCGGCCGGGCGGCCGGCCGGCGCCCGCGAGCTGCTCCAGCGGTTGCGGGGCCTGGATCTCGGCGCGGCCTGGACGCCGGAGCGGGCCGAGGCGTGGTGGGCGGAGCACGAGCCGGACGCGGTGCGGCCCGCGCCGCCGGCCGACGAGAGCGAGGCCACGGCGCCGAGACCCTCGCCGCCCGTCGGCCCGGCGCCTCGTCCGGGCGAGCGCCGGGTGTCGGAGGCGCAGCGCGAGCGGGCGATCGAGGCGTTGCAGGAGCAGTACGTGCAGAGCCACATCGATGCCACGGAGCTCGGCCGGCGGGTGCGCCTCGCGGAGAGCGCCGTCTACCCTTCGGACCTCGACCGCCTGCTCGCCGACCTGCCCGAGCTGCCGGGGGCGCTGGCTCGCGTGGAGCCGGCGGCCGCCCCGTCGCCGCCCGCGGTCGCGACCCCGGCGGGAGCCGGTCATCCGATGCTCGCGCCGGTCGAGGTGCCGGTGGACGAGTCGGGCTGGTACGTCGCCGTGTTCGGCGGGAAGGAACGCAAGGGGGAGTGGTACGCGCCACGGACGATCCGCATGGCCGGCGTGTTCGGCGGCGTGCGGCTCGACTTCCGCGAGGCGAAGCTGCAGCCCGGCATGACGACGATCCAGGCGCTGGCGACCTTCGGCGGCTGCGAGATCGTGGTGCCCCCTGGGCTCCACGTGGACATCAACGGCGTGGCGATCTTCGGCGGCTTCGACGAGTCGGCCGGTTCGAGCGGTCCGCCGCCGTCGGGCGCCACGCCGTGGCTCCGCATCCGGGGACTGGCGATGTTCGGGGGGGTCGAGGTGCGGGTTGCGGAGCCCGGCGCGACGCTCGAGCGGGGACACGGGCCGCCCCGCCTGCCGCCCCGCCGGCGACGGCGGCTCCACGGGCGCGGCGGCGAGGGCGAGTGAGGCGGGAGGGACGACGATGAGGAACGCGACGCTGCGGGAGCGGTTGCGCTACGCCTTCGACAACAGCATGGCCAAGGGTCCGATCGCCCTGATCGGGTGGCTGGCGCTGGTCTCGCTGGCGCTGATCCTGGTCGTCGCCGGCCTCGTCGCGCTGCTCGGCGTGGCGCCGGAGGGGATCTCGCCGACCGGCGAGCAGGCCGGACGCCCCGGGTTCCTCGACCTGGTCTGGTTCTCGCTGATGCGCACGCTCGACGCCGGCACGATGGGCGGCGACACCGGAGGCTGGGGCTTCCTGCTGTCGATGTTCGCCGTGACGCTCGGCGGCGTGTTCATCGTCAGCACGCTGATCGGCGTGCTCACCAGCGGGATCGAGAGCAAGCTCGACGAGCTGCGCAAGGGTCGCTCCAAGGTGATTGAAGAGGATCACACTCTGATCCTCGGCTGGTCGCCCAAGATCTTCTCGATCCTCAGCGAGCTGGTGATCGCCAACGAGAACCGCAGGCGGCCGCGGATCGTGATCCTCGCCGACAAGGACAAGGTCGAGATGGAAGACGAGATCCGGGCCAAGGTCGGCGACACCCGAAACACCAAGGTGATCTGCCGCACCGGTCACCCGATCGATCTCGCCGACCTGGAGATCGTCAACCCGCACGGCGCGCGGTCGATCATCGTGCTGGCGCCGGAGGAGGGCGACCCCGATTCCCACGTGATCAAGGTGATCCTGGCGATCACCAACAACCCCAACCGGCGGCGCGAGCCGTACCACATCGTGGCGGAGATCCAGGACGAACGGAACCTCGAGGTCGCGCGGATGGTGGGGCGGGACGAGACGCAGCTGGTGGTGACGGGCGACCTGATCGCGCGGATCATCGTGCAGACCTGCCGCCAGTCCGGCCTGTCGATCGTCCACACCGAGCTGCTCGATTTCGGCGGCGACGAGATCTACTTCCAGGAGGAGCCGAGCCTGGTCGGCCGGACGTTCGCCGAGTCGCTGTTCGCCTACGAGGATTCCTCGGTCATCGGGCTGCGCATGGCCGACGGCCGGATCCTCCTCAACCCGCCGATGGACACGCCGATCGGCCCGGGGGACAAGGTGATCGCCGTCTCCGAGGACGACGACACCGTCGTGCCGTCGCGGCGCGTCACCGACTGGAGCCGCTACGTGGAACAGCTCGACATCGACACCGCCGCGATCCGCCAGCCGCCGAGACAGCCGCCGCGTCCCGAGCGCACGCTGATCCTCGGGTGGAACCGCCGGGGACCGACGATCGTCAACGAGCTGGACCGCTACGTGGCTCCCGGTTCGGCCGTGACGATTGTCGCCGAGCACGGCGGCGTGCAGGACGATCTGGCCGCGCGGTGCACCGCGCTGCGGCGACAGCAGGTCTCGGTCGTCCAGGCCGACAGCACCGACCGCCAGGTGCTCGACGGCCTGCGGGTCGAGAGCTTCGACCAGGTTGTTCTCTTGTGCTACGAGGGGATCGATGCGCAGGAGGCCGACGCGAAGACGCTGGTCACCCTGCTGCACCTGCGCGACATGGCCGAGAAGCAGGGACGGCACTTCCGCATCGTCAGCGAGATGCTTGACGTGCGCAACCGCGAGCTGGCCGCCGTGACCAAGGCCGACGACTTCATCGTCAGCAACCGGCTGGTCAGCCTGATGCTGTCCCAGATCTCGGAGAACAAGGAGTTGACCGCCGTGTTCCAGGACCTGTTCGACCCGGAAGGGTCGGAAGTCTACATCAAGCCGGTCGAGAACTACGTGGAGCCCGGCCGGCCCGTGAACTTCTACACCGTCGTCGAGGCGGCGCGCCGCCGCAACGAGGTGGCGCTCGGGTACCGCATCCTCGCCCAGGCCGGCGACGCCTCGAAGAGCTACGGCGTGGTGACCAACCCGGACAAGTCCGCGGTCGTCACCTTCGCTCCCGGGGACCGGGTGATCGTCGTGGCGGAGGAGTGAAGCGATGCAGGCCCGAGGCGAACCGCGACGCGCCAACCTGGTGATCGGCATCGCCGGCGGCTCCGGTTCCGGCAAGACGACCGTCGCCCAGCTCATCGCCCGCGAACTGGGCCAGCGCCGCGTCGCGATGCTGGTCCAGGACAACTACTACCGCGACCTGGCGAGCCTGCCGCCCGCCCAGCGCCGCGCCCGGAACTTCGACCACCCCGACTCGATCGATGTCGAACTGATGGCGGCGCACGTCCGCGCCCTCAAGCACGGCGAGCCGATCCGCACCCCGATCTACGACTTCACCACCCACACCCGGACCCGCCGCACCGTCCCCGTCCGTCCTCGCCCGGCCGTCCTCGTCGAGGGGATCCTCGTGCTCGCCTGCGCCGAACTGCGCGAGCTGATGGACGTGAAGCTGTACATCGATACCGATGACGACGTCCGCTTCATCCGACGGCTCAAGCGCGACACGCTGGAACGCGGCCGAACCGTCGAATCGGTGATCGATCAGTACCTGGAGACGGTCCGGCCGATGCACCACGAGTTCGTGGAGAAGAGCAAGCGCTGGGCCGACCTCGTGCTGCCGTGGCGCGACTTCAACCCCGCCGCCGCCCGGATGATGGTCCAGATGGTCCGCGGCTACCTGCGACGCATCGGCCGGCCCGCCCCGGAACACCGGCCACCGCGCCACCGGCTCTAGGGCACCAGCCCGTCGATCACGTCGAGAATCACCGACACGTCGACCGTCGCCGCCTCGATCGGGATCTCGAACCACGCCGGAACACCGCCGAACATCGCGCCGCTGTCCGCGGCCAGCGTGCGGAGTTGCGTGGAGACCGTTCCCGGACCGACCGGAGAGCCGTCGATCGCGATCACGCGGATCCCGGCGTCCACCAGCGCCGCCACCGCCGCCGGATAGGCGGGGATCGCCCCGACGGCAGCCGGGTCGTACGGGGTCGCCGAACCGTCCGGCGGCCCGTTGTGCATGCTCGAGTCGCTGAACATCGCGACGAAACGGTGCGCGCCCGGCCGGAAGCAGACCGGCAGCTCGCCCGCCGGGCACGACGGCGCGGGGCTGTAGTACGGCGGCAACGGATTGCCGGTCGCCAGCAGCCACAACGCGGGCACCGCGCCGTCCGGCTCGTCCTGGCCCGCGAGGCTCGGGATCACCGCCACCGCGGGCACCACCTCCGCCAGGTTGGTCGTCACCGTCCGCATCACGCCGAACACCACGTCGGCGCCGGGACTCCCGTAGGGCGTGACCGGCAGGTCCCCGAAGTGCGCCACCGCCACCCCGAGCTCCCAGCCGTAGGACCCGGTGGCGTAGGCGTCGAGCAGCCGCTCGATCACCGCGGGCAGGTAGCTGCGCTCCGTCATGTACGAGCCGGTGTTCTCGGCCAACAGGACCAGGTCGACGAGGGGCGGGCCCGCGTCGACATCCGGCTCGACGTCGGCATCGGCGTCGGCGTCGGCATCGGCGTCGGCATCGGCATCGGCGTCGGCATCGGCGTCGGCATCGGCGTCGGCATCGGCATCGGCATCGGCGTCGGCATCGGCATCGGCGTCGGCGGCGCCGGACTCGCAGGTTCGCGTCTCGGCGTTGCACGTCTCGCCGGCGGCGCACGGCGGGTTGCAGGCGGAGACGCAGGTTCCGTCGAGGCAGATTTCGCCGGCGGGACATTCCGCCGGGCAGTCGCCGTCGCCGCAGCCGGCCACGAGCAGAAGCGACGGAACGACGGCGATGGTCGCGAGCCGCGCGAGAACCTGATGTGCCATGTTCGATGCTCCTTCCGGGCGCGCCCGATGGATCGTCATCATGATGGGGCATCGGCCGTCGTTTGCCAAGGCCGGGGATCGGCCTCGTGCCCGACCGCGCCGCTGGGGCCCGGCGCGCTGGAGCGACGGCAGGAAGGACGCGAAGGGCGGTCAGGTGGCGGCGCGCAGGGCCGTTTCGAGGGCGTCGGCGGCGGCCGTCAGGTCCCCGGCGAGGTCGCCGGCCCGCGGGTCCTCGGCCAGCCGAACGAGCCGTTCGCGGATCGTCTCGGCGGTGCCGCGCAACACGTCGAGGCGGGCGGCGAGCGCTTCGGCGGCGCCGCCGGGGCTGTCCTGGGCCTCGTGCAGTCGGGCCAGCTCCGCCTCGCGCGCGCGGAGCAGCGCGGACAGCTCGGCGGCCTGGCGCTGCAGCTCGCCGACCAGCCGGGCCACGTCGCCGGCCTGGGCCGAGAGCGGCCGCAGGCGCTCGACCTCGCCCTGCAAGGAGCGGAGTTCCCCGGAGCGCTCGGCGAGCTCGCGCGTGGCCTCCTCGGCGGCGACCTGGGCGATCTCGAGGGCGCCGCGCAGCCGCTCGGCCTCGCCCTCGGCGTCCTGGGTCTCCTCGAGGAGCTCGGCGACCGCCGTCTGCAGCTCGGCGTTGCGCCAGCGGGCGCCGGTCAGTTCGCCCTCGAGCTGGGCGACGGCGGAGCGCAGGGCATCGACCTCGCCGACCGCCGTGGCCCACGCCTCGGCGATCGAATCGTCCTCGGGCGAGGGAGCCTCGGGCGGCGGCACGGGGTCGGGGACGCACGGCGCGGCCGGCTCGCCCGTCTGTTGTCGCAGCTCGCGCAGCAGGTCCTCGACGAGCCGCCGGCGTTCCTCGGCCAGCCGCTCCAGTTCCGCGACGCGCCCGCCCAGTTCCTGCCAGCGACGCTCGGCGGCATCGACCGCCCGCCGCGCCTCGCCCTCGGC
>JAAZOP010000422.1 GCA_012797735.1 Myxococcales bacterium | reverse complement strand
GGCTGGATCTCGCCCAGCTTCTGCAACTCCGCCGACAGTGCGTCCTCGAACTCCTGGGCCGAGGCGAAACGCAGGGCGGGGTCGTGGTTCAGTGCCCGCTCGAGCACGGCGCGGACGCCCGCCGGTACCTGCTCGCCGAGCGCCGCGGGATTGGGGACGATGCCGGGCCGCGGCTTGCCGCCGAGCAGTTCGAACAGCACGACGGCGAGGGAGAACACGTCCGCGCGCGGCGTCAACTTGACGCCCCGCGCGCCGCGCGCCTCGGGCGGCAGGTACGACAGCAGGTAGGTCCTCATCTCGGCCGACAGTCCCCGCAGCGTGGGCAGGATGCGCGACAGCGCGAAGCCGGCGACCTTGACGCGGCCGGTGCGGCTGACGAGGATGTGGTACGGCGACAGCGAGCCGTGGAGCAGCTTCTTCTCGTGGGCGTGCGTGAGGGCGTGGCAGGCGTGGGCCGCGACGTTGAAGGCCCCGCGGAGCGAGAACCGCTTGCCGGCCGAGGCCCGTCGTTCCAGCAGCGCGCGGAGATGCTGCCCATCGACCCACTCCATCGTGACGAACAGGTCGCCGTTGGGTTCCTGGCCGATGCCGTAGGTGCCGACCACGTTGCGATGCACGAGGCTGGCCGCGGCCTTGACCTCGGCCCGGACCCGCTCGGCGTCCTCCTTGTCCCGGACCAACGCCACGGGCACCAGTCGCATCGCCGCCCGCTTCCCGGTCCGTTCGTCGGTGACCGCGTAGACGCGGCCGAAGCTGCCCAGCGGCAGGGCGGACTCGACGACGAACCGGCCGCCGATCTTGGTTCCCGCCGCCAACTCCGGACTCGGCGGAACGCTGGAGTAGCTGCTCATGATCCCTCGCCACCCGCGGGCCGCCCCGCGCCCCCGCGCGGGCGGTCCCCGGAGACTCAACGTGTACCGCGATTGCGCCGCGAAGTCGAGAGCCCCCTGTCCCTCACTGCGCCTTCCACTCCTCGACGAAAGCCCGGATCCTCCGCCGTTCGTCCGGGGCGATCAGCGTCCACTGCGTCGTCGGATAGAGCACCATCCAGATCAACCCGACGTCCCAGAAGATCGCGACGTCCCCGAAGTACGAGACCGGGATCGCGACGAGCAGCGAGCCCAGCACGAGGCCGAACAGGAGCGCCGCGACCCAGCGCCGCCAGCGGCGGTTGTGGTGGCCGATGAACGGATACAGGCCGAGATTCCAGACGGCCAGCGCGGCGATCAGCGGGACCCCGGCCCAGTCGGCGTAGGGTACGTGCCGGAACAGGTGGCTGTTGAGGAAGAAGACGATCGCCAGCGCGGACGCGGGGCGCGGCATGCCGAACCAGATCCCCGGATACTCGATCCGCTTGATGTTGAACCGCGCGAACCGGATCACGCCGGTCAGGACCGGCATCGCGCCGAGCGCGGCGGCGCCCCAGAAACCCAGCCGCTCGCGGTAGACGGCGAAGATCAGGACGCCCGGCGCGATCGAGTACGTGACCAGGTCGCAGGTGTTGTCGAGTTCGGCGCCGAACCGCGTCGGACCGGCCCCGAACAGCCGGGCCACCGTGCCATCGATCGCGTCGAAGAAGTAGCCGGCGATGATCGCAATCGAGGCCCACAGGAGCTCGCCTTGCAGGCAGAGGATCATCGCCGCGAAGCCGCCGACGGCGTTTCCGAGCGTCACCACGTCCTTCCACTGGAACATCCGACCGTCCTCGACCCCGGGGCTGCGCCGGCTCCGCGCGCCGCCGTTGGACCCCCGCCCCACGAAACGGGGCCGGATTCTGGGGGGAAAGGCAGGAATGTCAAGGAGCGTCCGCCGCAGCCGGGGTGGACGGACCAGGACATCGTCCCAGGGGGGAGGACCTTGGCTGGCAGATCACGAGGCGTTCGCCGCGGCCGTCCCGCGGGCCGGCCGTTCCGTGCTATAGGGAGGCATGCCGCGGATTCCCGCCGCCCTCGTCCGCTCCTGGGCCGGCCCGCTCGCCCGACTTGTCGAGGGTGTCGCCGCCCGGCGGCGCCGGCCGCTGCCCGCCGCGGGCTCGCGGCAACTGCCCACCGTCGCCGTTCACGGACTGGCGCTCGGCGGCGCCGGCAAGACGCCGCTGGTCGCCTGGCTTTCGCGCCGCCTGGCCCGGGCCGAGGCCGGTCCCGTCGCCGTGGGGACCCGCGAGCGGTCGCTGGTCGGCGACGAGACGGCCCTGCTCGAGCGCCTCCTGCCCGGATGCGCGGTGATCGCCGCGCGCCGTCCCGCCGACGCCGCCGCACGCGCCGCCGCCCTGGGCTGCCGCATCCTGGTGCTCGACGACCCGTCGCTGACCCGGCCCGCGGCGGCGCACCTCCGCGTGGTCTGTCTGCGCCCCGGCGACGACTGGACGATGCCGGTGTTCCCGGCCGGCGAACGTCGCCCGGCGAGCGTGCGGGCCTGGGAGGCCGACCATCTGGTGCTCTTCGACGGCGCCGAGCCGCTGGCCGGCGCCGGCCTGCCGGTCACGCGCGGGCGGATCGTTCCGGACGGCCTGGTGGAGATGGGGGCGTGGGCCCGGTCGGGCGCCGACGCTCCGCGGGTCCGCGCCGCGGGGCGCCGCCTGTTCCTGCTGTGCGCGGTGGCCCGCCCCGAACGGGTCGAGCGATCGCTCGCCGACCTCGGGACGCGCGTCGTCGGCCGCCGCGCGCTGCGGGATCACGCCGCGCTGCCGGCCGCGCTG
>JAAZOP010000421.1 GCA_012797735.1 Myxococcales bacterium | reverse complement strand
TCGGCGGCGCCGCGACGCGGCCGGGGAGCCGCGCCGCCCGCAGCGCGCCGCTCGTCCCCGCCGACCGCCTGCTGCTCGAGACCGACGCGCCCTCGATCGGCCTGCACGGGATCCCGGCGCACGAGGTCGAGCCGCGCCACGCGCTCGACGTCGCCCGGGCGGTGGCGCGGTTGCGGGGGACGACGGTCGAGGAGCTGGCGGAGCGAACGACGGCCAACGCGCGGGCGTTGTTCCGGGTGTAGGCTCGGACACCGCGCCGCGGCCTTCCGGCCGGTGGCGCGCGGGGGAGGCGGAGGCGCGGGAGAGTTCGGGATGCGCGATTCGGGAACGCCGCCGGGACGCTTCTCGCGGACGGTCGATCTGTACGGGGAGTCCGCGTTCGGCGCGATCCGTTCGGCGCGCGTGGTGGTGGCGGGTCTCGGCGGGGTCGGCGCGCACGCCGCGCTGGCGTTGGCCCGTTCGGGGGTCGGGGTGCTGGTGCTGTGCGATTTCGACAAGGTCACCGTGTCGTCGCTCAACCGCAGTCCGTTGTTCGAACCGGCGGACGTGGGGCGGTCGAAGGCGGAGGTTCTCGCGGAGCGGCTCGGCCGGGCGTGCCCGGACACGCGTTGCGAGGCGCGAGAGGTGTTCCTCGACGGCGAGACGGTGCCCGCGGTGCTGGAGCCGGCGCCGGGGGTGGTGGTCGATGCGATCGATTCGCTCGGGCCCAAGGTGGGGTTGTTGGCCGCGTGCGTGCGGCGGGGAGTGCCGGTGGTGTCGAGCATGGGGGCGTCGGCGCGGCGGGACGCGGGGGCGTTGCGCGAGGGGGACGTGGGGGAGACGAGCGGTTGTCCGTTGGCGCGCCTGGTCCGGCAGCGGTTGCGGAAGCTGGGCATCGAGCGGGGGGTGACGTGCGTCTGGTCGGTGGAGCCGGCGGCGGCGCCGTTGCCGCCGGATGGCGGGGAGGAGACGCTGCGGCGCGGGCGGGTGCGCCGGCGGCAGCCGAGCGGCATCTGTCTGCCGGGGATCTTCGGCTACCGCGTGGCGGCGCTGGCGCTGGAGCGGCTGGTGCGGTCCGGTCCGGTCCGGCCGTAGGGTCGAACCGCAACGACCCGATGGCTTGCGTTTGACATGCCTTCCAGCGGGCGCTCCGCCGGCATGTCGAGGCGGCCGACAGCGCTGCCGCACGAGCTGCCGGCCGAGAATGCCGCGGAGGCCAGACCTTCGACGTTGCGCTCGCGCGCCCCGAACCTGTCCTGTTCCTGCAGAGGCTCGAGGCGGGAGCGCAGCTAGTCGCGGCGGAGGACGCGGTTCACGACCGTTTCGAGCGTTTCGGGAAAATACGGTTTCTGGATGAAGCCGACGTGCGGGTGGGCGGTCGTGCGCGCGGCGACCTCGCCGGCGTCGAAGCCGCTGGAGAGGACGACGGGCAGGTCGGGTCGCAGGCGTCGCATCTCGTCGAGCACCTGTTCGCCGCTCATGCGGGGCATCGTCAGATCGAGCAGGACGAGGCGCATCTGGCCGTTGGTGCGGCGGATCTCATCGAGCGCCTGGACGCCGTCGGCGGCCTCGGCGACGTCGAAGCCCATGCGACGGAGGATGAAGGCGGCGAAACGGCGCACGGCGGGTTCGTCATCGACCACGAGCGCCCGGCCGCGGCTGCCCGGGGGGACCGAGGAGGTCCGTTCGGCGGGGGGGATCGAGGAGCGGGTCACGCGAACCGACCGTTCGGCCGGGCGGGCGGAAGCGGGGAGGGCGACGGTGAAGGCGGCGCCGGAGCCCGGCGTGCTGCGGACGCCGATCGCTCCCCGGTGGCCGCGGACGATGCCCAACACGGCGGCGAGGCCGAGGCCGCGGCCGGCGAACTTGGTGCTGAAGAACGGCTCGAAGATCCGTTCCTGCACGTCGGGCGCCATGCCGGGACCGTCGTCGGCGACCTCGAGGCACACGTAGCGTCCGGGGCCGACCCGGTCGTCTCGGCGCAGGTCGGCGAGTGCGGCCTGGTCGAGTTCGCGCGCGGCGAGGGCGATGCGGACGGTGCCGGGTCGGTCGCCGAGCGCCTCGGCGGCGTTGAGCACGAGGTTCATCACGACCTGCCGCAGCTGGGTCTCGTCGACCTCGACGGCCGGCAGGTCGTCGGGCGTCTCGACCCGCAGGGCGACGGTGGGCGGGATGGAGGCGCGGAGGAGGGCGACGGTGTCGCGGGCGAGGTCGGCGAGGTCGAGGGGTCGGGTGACGAACTGCCCGCGGCCGGAGTAGGCGAGGAGTTGTCGGGTGAGGTCGGCGGCGCGCTGCGCGGCCAGTTCGATCTGGGCCAGATGCTCGTCCGCCGCTCCGCCGGGCGGAACCTCGGCGCGCGCCAGCCCGGCCTCGCCGAGGATTCCGGTGAGGAGGTTGCCGAAGTCGTGGGCCACGCCGCCGGCGAGGACGCCCAGGCTCTCGAGCTTCTGCGCCTGGCGCATCCGCTCCTCGAGCCGCCGGCTGTCCTCGGCGGCGCGCCGCCGATCGGTGACGTCGCGGACGATGCCGAGCACGTAGCGGATGCCGCGGGCTTCGTAGGTCGACAGGGTGCCATCGACCCACACCGGCGTTCCGTCCGGTCGCCGCAGTTCGGTTTCCCGCATCCGGGCGTGGCCGTTGCGGAGCAGGTCGGTCAGCGCCCGCTGGTGCCGGGGTACCTCGAGGTAGGGGACGGGGAAGAGGAAGGAACGACCGACGATCTGTTCGCGGGGAATGCCGAGCATCCGACCGAGCTCGGCGTTGGCCGCTTCGATCACGCCGTCGTCCGCGCGCACCAGCACGATCCCTTCCCCGGCCGCCTCCATCAGGCGGCGGTAGCCCTCCTCCGAGTCGCGGACGCGGTCCAGCGCCTCGCGCAGTTCGCGCGTCCGATCCTCCACGCGCCGCTCGAGCGACTCGTTGGCCTCGCGCAGTCGCTCTTCCAGCCGGCGCCGCTCGGCCAGCTCGCGTTCGAGCGACCGGTTGAGCGCGGCCTGACGGCGGGCGGCGCGCTGGAGGAAGAACAGGGCCGCGGCGGCGCCGAGGACGACGGCGCCGAACAGGACGGCCAGCGCGAGGCCGATCCAGAAGTAGCGGTCGAGGATCGCGAGCCAGCGGCCGGCATCGATATCGATCCCGAGCAGCGCGAGCGGGCGGCGGGTGCCGGGTTCGAGGATCGGGGCGAAGCCCGTGACCCAGGTGCCCCAGCGATCGGTGGCCGGCCCTTCGACGAGCGATCGCCCGGCGGCGAGGGCGGCGCGCAGGGCCGGCGACGCCTCGGGGTACTCGTCGCCCGGACGGGAGTACTGGGGCGACGCGGGCGGCTCGGCGTCGGCCAGGAACGTGACCCGTCCGGCCCGCGGTCCCAGCAGGTAGACGAAGCGCGCATCGGGGTTGGCCTGGAGGATTCGCTGGAGACGGGCGCGGATCGTTTGGAACGTCGCCGAGGTCTCGTCGGACGCGGCGTCACACAGCCGCGCGACGGCGTCGGGATCGAGCGAGGCGGCGGCGGTCTCGGCGAGGCGCTGCAGTCGTTCCCGTTCGAAGTCCTCTCCGAGCCCGGTCGTCCAGCGGATCATTCCCCAGCCGGCGGCGGCGACGGCGGCGAGCAGGAAAGCGGCGGCCGCCAGGGTCGGGATGTGCGGCCGGAACGTGCCCGTCGCGGAGTTCGCTTCGGCGGGCTTCGCGGTCGGCATGGGGCGTTGCGCTCAGCCCCCGCAGCCGGAGCAGCCGGAGGGGCCGGGGCGGCAGGTGCTGCAGGAGGAGCCGCCGGCGGTGGTCCTCATCGCGCCGCCTTCGCACTTGAACGCGAAACGCGACAACTTGCGGCGAACGTGGTCCTTCCCGCACGCGGGGCAGAGGACCGCCTCGTCGTCGTGGAACACCAGCTCCTCGAAGTCCTTCCCGCACGCCTCGCACTGGAACTCGTACAGCGGCACCGTCGCGCCTCCTCGTCCCCCCGGGTCGCTGGAGCAACATAGGGCTGCACGGGGTTCCGCGCAACACCCGGAACGCGCGGCGCGATGCAGGCGCCGCCGCGGGTCGGGGGCCGCGGCCGGGAGGTGGATGATGCACGGAAATTCGGACGGTTCGGGGGTGTGCGGAACGGGTCGCTCGAGGGGCGCGGCGGCGGGGGCCGGCGGCAGGACCGGTGCCGCGCGGCGATGGGGCGCGGCGGAGGTGGTCGCGGCCTGCGTGCTGGTCGCCACGGCGACGGGTTGCCTGGCGACGACCTCGTTGCACGAGCGGGCGGTGGCGAGCAACGACGCGGGCATCGCGCGGTTGCGGGCGAACGATCTGGAGGGGGCCCGGGCGGCCTTCCGCCTGGCGCTCGAGTACAACGACCGGTTCTCCGAGCCGTACAACAACCTGGCGATCGTGGCGCTGCGGAGGGGCGAGCTGGCCGAGGCGGAGCGGCTGGTGCGGCAGGCGTTGCGGCTCAACCCCGACTTCGCCGAAGCCTGGAACAACCTCGGGTATCTGCGGCTGCGGCAGGGGGACGCGCGCGAGGCGGTGGAGGCGTTCGAGGAGTCTCTTCGGACCGACCCCGGGCAGATCGACGCGCGCTACAACCTGGTCCTGGCGCTCGGACTCGCCGGGGAGGACGACGCCGCCTGGGAGCAGGCGTTGCGGCTGGACGTGGCGAGTCCGGAGGACCCGTCGGTGCAGGCGCTGCTCGCGTGGATCGCGACGTTGCGCGAGAGTCCGGAAGAGGCGAGCGACTGGGCGACGCGGGCGCTGGCCGCGCGACCGGACCAGCCGCTGGCGGCGTACGCGCTGGGGTGGGTGCTGCTGCGGCAGGGCCGGGCGGACGAGGCGGAGCCGTTCCTGCGGCTCGGAGCGCAGGCGGACCTCGGCGGGTTCGCCTGGAGCCTGCTGGGCGCCGCGCTGTTGCAGCTCGACCGGTGGGAGGAGGCGCGCGAGGTGTTCGCGCGGGCGCTGGCCGAGGGGCCCGACCTGGTCCCGGCGCTGTTCGGCGCGGGGCTGGCCGCGGCGTGGGTCGGGGACTATGCGGCGGCGGCGGAGTATCTCGAGCGGGGGTTGGCGGCGGACGTCCGCGCGGAGCGGGGTCTGCCCGCGGCGGAGCGGCAGCGGATGGAGGAGTTGCTGGCGCTGGTCCGGCAGCAGGTGGATGGGCAGAGCCGCTGAGCGGTGCGACGGGGGTTCGGCCGGGAAGCCGCGGCCACGGGCGAAGTGGCCGGCGAAGCGAACGGCCGGGGTGAGAGACGGGCGCGGCCGGCCGGTGGACACTCGAGGAGGTGCGGAGTAACCTACCGCAAGCGCGGCGTTGCGGTGGGGTCCGGAGCGCCGGCGGGAGTCGCGGCGATGGAGAGGCGACGGTACCCGTTCACGGGCTCCAGCACGGCTGGCCAGAGAGCGAGTGGCGCGTCGGCGAGGGCCACGCCCGAGCCGATGCGCGGGGGGTCCGGGGGGGACGCAGAGGCCGCGCCGGGGAAGCCGCCGAATCCGGCCGATGTGCGGCCGGGCGGTCCCCCCTGGGTGAACGGATACAGGCGACGCATCGCGGGCGGGGGGGTGGTGGCGGTGCTGGCGGCCGTGCTGCCGCTCGCGGCCGGGTGTCTCGAGGAGGACGGGTCGTACGGGCACGCATCGTTCTCGGTCCGGTATCTCGACCGCGAAGAGGCGGAGTTCCTGCGGTTGATCAACGAGTACCGGGCGGCGAACGGGCTGGGGGCGCTGACGTCGTCGGCGACGATCAACCAGGCGGCGTACGACTTCTCGGTCGACATGGGAGAGCGCGGGTTCTTCGACCACGTCGACCCGGAAGGGCGGACGCCGTTCGACCGGATGTGTGCGGCGGGGTACGAGCCGGCGTGCGCCGGGTCGACGGCGATGGGGGAGAACATCGCGGCGGGGATGGAGTCGGCGTACGAGGCGTTCGACGGCTGGCGGCACTCGCCCGGTCACAACGCGAACATGTTGACGCCCGACTACGTGGCGATCGGGATCGGGCGGGCGTACGTGGCGGGGTCGCCGTACGGCTGGTACTGGACGACGGATTTCGGCGGGATCCTGGACCAGGACGGCTGCGCGTGCGCGGCGGGGGCGCGGCAGGACTGCGTCACGTCGTCGTGCGGCGGGGGGGTCCAGGAGTGCGACGACCATTGCCAGTGGAACGAGTGTCATGTGCCGGCGGCGGGCACGGAGATCTGCGACGGCTACGACAACGACTGCGACGGGCAGACCGACGAGGACGTGTGCGGGTCGTGCGTGCCGACGACCGAGCTGTGCGACGGCCGGGACAACGACTGCGACGGGGCGACGGACGAAAACCGCGTCTGCGGGCCGGAGTGCGAGCCGGTGTCGGACGACGAGGCGTGCAACGGGAACGACGACGACTGCGACGGGGTGATCGACGACGGGTGTCCGTGCCCGCCGGGAACGCCGGACCGGTCGTGCGGCATCTCCACGGGTCGCTGCACGGTCGGCACGCAGTCGTGCGTCGATGGGGTGTGGAGCGAGTGCGGGGGGGCCGTGCTGCCGCGGCGGGACCTGTGCGACGGCCAGGACAACGACTGCGACGGGCAGACCGACGAGGGAGCGTGCAACGTCGACCCGCCGGCCGGCGACGACGGCTGCGGTTGCCGGGCGGCGTCGGCGGGCCGAAGCCGGATCGGGGGGGCGGCGGCGTTGTTGTTGCTGGCGGCGGCGGTGCGGCCGCGGCGGCGGGGCGGAGCGCGGAAGGAGGGCCGGTGATGCGACGGCGGCTGCGGCTCGTCTGCCTCGGGTGGCTGCTCTTCGGCTGCGGCGACGACGGCGGCGGCTCGTCGGGGGGCCGGCCCGTGGGCGACCCCTGCGAGCGTTCGACGGACTGCGAGCTGGACTGCGTGCTGCCGAGCGACGTCTATCCGGGCGGTTTCTGCAGCCGCTGGTGCGGGGACGACTGGTCCTGCCCGTCCGGCTCGCAGTGCATGGACCTCGGTGGGGACATCTACTGTTTCCGGCAGTGCTGGACGTCGGACGAGTGCCGGGACGGGTGGGGGTGCGGTTCGGCGGGGGCGTGCGTGCCGTGCGGGGTGGAGCCGTCGGCCTGCGCGGCGGACGCGGACGCCGACGCCGACGTGGAGGACACGCCGGACGCGCCGGACGAGGGGGTCGAGCCGGACGCGGCGGACGCGGACGCGGATGCCGGCGCGGACGCCGACGCGGATGCCGATGCGGATGCCGACGCGGACGTGTCGGCGCTGCCCAACGGGTCGCCGTGCACGCGGGCGAGCGAGTGCCGGTCGCGGTTGTGTCTGCCGCCGGAGATGGGCGGGGTGTGCGCCGCCCGCTGCGCTCCGGACGATCCGTGCGACTACGGCTACTCGTGCGTGCCGTTCGCGGAGGACTCGGACGCCAACGGCCGGACGGACCGCGTGGGCTACGGCTGCTACGACTGGACGACGGACCGGACCCAGGACGGGCTGGCGTGCACGGAGGACGTGCAGTGCCGTTCCCGCCTCTGCGAGGGCGGCGTGTGCACGCGGCTGTGCGGTTCCGCCGGCGACTGCGTGCCGCTGACGGTGTGCGGTTCGGCGACCCTGCCGCTGGACGACGGGACGGGCACGTACCCGGTGTGTCGTTTCGAGACGGTCGCGGCCGGGGAGATCCGGGCGGTGCCGATCGCGACGCTGACGATGTCGACCGGGACGACGGGCCGGCTGGGAGAGTTGTGGATGCCCCCGAACGCGGTTTCGCTGCAGCTCTTCGCGCAGCAGATGGGGACGCGCGGGGCGTACCTCGGGGTGCTCAACGCCTACGACCCGGCGAACGATCGGATCTACAACTACGACGACTTCGTGGAGGGGCGGGACACGCCGAACTGGCACATGCCGGACTCGCGGGCGGCGAGCTTCTTCGTGCCGATCTCGAACCGCGTGACGTTCCGGGTCGGCCGCTACCTCTGGACGCCGGTGATGTTCGCGCCCGACGGGACGAGCAGTTTCGACGACGCGGTCGAGTGGAGCGCGTACGTGAAGTTCGATCCCGCGGGGGCGACGGCGGGGCGTCTGGCGGCGAACCTGTACTTCGTCGGCTGCGGCGTGACGGCCTCCACCGCCCCCACCTCGACGCGGTTCCAGGCGGCGCTGGACGAGTGGGAGCGGATCTACGCCACGGCGGGGATCACGGTGGGCGACTACACCTACCGCGACATCACGGGGTCGGCGGCGACGACGTACAGCACGGTGGCGTACGCGGAGGACATCGATCAGGGGGAGGTGGGTCCGCTGATGGCGTTGACCGCGGGCCGGACGGAGCACGCGGTGAACGTGTTCTTCGTCCACGACTTCACCGGCTACGGGCTGCTCGGGATCGCCGGCGGGATTCCCGGACCGCCCGCGGTGCACGGCACGACGCACTCCGCGGTGATCGTGAACCTCGACGGCGCGTGGGGCTACGGCGGGGCGTTCCTCGGCCAGGTGATCGCGCACGAGGTGGGCCACTACCTGGGGTTGTGGCATTCGACGGAGAATCCCGAGGGCGGGTGGCCGTACGGCGGCGACCCGCTGGCCGACACGACGACGGGCGACACGAACAACCTGATGTACTGGCAGGCGGCCGGCGGCAGCCGGCTGTCCGCCGGGCAGGGATGGGTGATGCGCCGTTCGCCCACGGTCCGCACTCCATAGTCCTGCTTCCTGACGGCGGAGGTCTTCGACGGGGCGCGAGTTCCGGCGCCCGGCGTCCGCCGCCGGGGCCGACGCCCCGGTCACTCGTAATGGAGACCTTCGACGGGGCGCATGCGCGAGGCGCGCCAGGACGGGATGAGGGTGGCGACGAGGCAGATTGCGAAGGCGATCGTGGCGCAGGCGACGTAGTCGAAGGTGCGGATGTCCACCGGGAGGTGGTCGATCATGTAGACCTTGGGGTCGAGCGGCCAAGCGTAGGCGCGGAGGGCGACGGAGATGCCGTAGCCCAGGCCGAGTCCGATGGCGAGTCCGACGAGGCCGATCACGGTGCCGACGGTGACGAACACGGTGCGGACGTCGCCGTCGGGGGCGCCCATCGATTTCAGGATCGCGATCTCCTTCTTCTTCTCCAGGACGATCATGATCAGGGTGGAGACGATGTTGAAGGCGGCGACGCCGACGACGACGGCGAGGACGATGGTGAGCATGATCTTCTGGATCCAGAGGGCGGTGAACAGGTTCTTGTTGAGTTCCTTCCACGTGATCACGCGGTAGGCGGCCTGGTGGGTGGCGTCGGCGAGGAGGGTGGCGGGGAGGGCGGCGAGCGCGGCGGTGCGGCGGGGCAGCCAGCGCCGGCTGGGGAAGCGGTCCCAGGCGGCGCCGCTGCGCAGGAACCCGCCGCGGACTCCCTGGAGACCTTCGATGGTGTCGTAGGCGGCGAGCAGTCCGCGCAGCTCCTCGGCCACCGCGTCGGCTCGTTCCAGGTCGTCCAGGCGCAGCTCGACGCCGGTGACGGTGTCGCCGCGCTGGAACATCGATTGCGCCTCGCGAAGGTGGATGTAGACCATCCGGCTGTCGTACTCGTTGAAGCCGGAGTAGAAGATCCCGGCCACCTGGAAGGCGACGTCGGAGGGGCCGGAGTGGGCGCCGAAGCCGAAGCCGAGGCTGCCGGAGGGGGAGACGATCTTGACGACGTCGCCGGGACGGATCTCGAGGCTTTCGGCGAGGGTGCGGCCGACGATGATCGTCGGCAGCGCGGTGGAGTCGTTCTCGGCGCCGACCACCTCGTCGCCCTGCTCGGCCAGGATGTCGGCCAGCGGGTCGGGTTCGTCGTGGACGGCGGCGAACAGCGACGGGTCGTAGGCGTCGTCGTGGAACAGTTCCTCGTGTCGGGGGACGGGCGGTCGGCCGGCGGCTCCGCCGGGGGTCGCCAGCGCGGGCGATTCGGGGAGTCCGGCCGCGGCGCCGGTCGACTCCGCATCGACGGGGTCGCCGGCCGTCGCCGCGTCCCCGGCATCGCCGGGGTCCGGCATCGCGGCGGCGACGGGGAGGGCGGCGTGGAGGAGGACCGAGCGGAACGCGGGCGGCGAGG
>JAAZOP010000420.1 GCA_012797735.1 Myxococcales bacterium | reverse complement strand
GGCCCGGCCGAGCGGAAGGCGGGCTGCGGTTCGGCCCAGGCCGACGCCCCGCGCGCGCCCGGCAGGACCGCCTCCTCGATCGCATCCTTCGGCAGGTCGCCGAGGAAGCGGCTCGGCGGGTAGGCCTGGATCCCGCCGAAGAGCTGGCGGCGCGCGGCGTGCAGCAACCACAGCCGCCGGCGGGCGCGGGTCATCGCGACGTAGGCCAGCCGGCGCTCCTCCTCCAGTCTCGCCTGGCGTTCGCGCTGGTCGTGCAGCTCGTCCTGCCGCAGGCCGTAGGGAAACAGCCCGTCCTCCATGCCGGCGACGTAGACGGTGTCGAACTCGAGTCCCTTGGCGGAGTGGACCGTCATCAGCGGCAGCCGGTCGACCGCCTTGCCGTCCAGCTCATCGACCGCGGTCTGCAGGGTGACGTGCTCGAGGTAGCCCGACAGGGTCGGTTCGGAATGTTCCAGCGCCCATTCCTCGATCGAGCCGAGCAGTTCGTGGACGTTCTGGAGGCGGGTCTCGGCGTCGGGGGAGCGGTCGTTCTCCAGCGCCGCGCGGTAGCCGGACTCGTCGAACACGCGGCGGGCGACCTCGCCGGGGCCTTCCACCAGCGCGTCGCGCCAGGAGGAGAGCTGGCCGGCGAGGGCGGTCAGCGCGCGGGCGGCGGCGGGCGGCAGCCCCTCGATGTCGCCGGCGCGGGCGGCGGCGACGGCGAGGGGGAGACCCGCGGCGCGGGCGTGGTCCGCCAGCCGCTCGGCGCTCACCCGGCCCACGCCGCGCACCGGGACGTTGACGATGCGCAGGAAGCTCACGTCGTCGCTCGGGTTGACCAGCAGGCGCAGGTAGGCCAGCAGGTTCTTCACCTCGGCCCGCTCGAAGAAGCGGAAGCCGCCGACGACGACGTACGGGATGTTGCGGCCGCGCAGCGCCTCTTCGAGCACGCGGGACTGGGCGTGGATCCGGTAGAACACCGCCTGGTCGGCCAGCGCCAGCCCCTCGGCGTGCGCGGCGGCCACGAGCCGCGCCACGGCTCCGGCCTCTTCCCGCTCGTCGCCCGCCAGCACGACCTTGACCGGCTCGCCCGCGGGGTTGGCGGTCCACAGCTCCTTGGGATGGCGCGAGACGTTCCGCCGGACGACGGCGGCGGCGGCGGAGAGGACGTTGCGGGTCGAACGGTAGTTCTGTTCCAGGCGCACGACGACGGTACCGGGGAACCGGCGATCGAACTCGAGGATGTTCTTCACCTCGGCGCCGCGCCAGCGGTAGATCGACTGGTCGTCGTCGCCGACCACGCAGACGTTCCGCCGCTCGTTGAGCAGCAGTTCGATCAACCGGAACTGGATCTTGTTCGTGTCCTGGAACTCGTCGACCAGCAGGTGCTCGAACCGCTCGCGCAACTCCTCGCGGAGCGCCTCGTGGCGTTCGAGCATCCGGACGGTGAGCACGAGCAGGTCGCCGAAGTCGGCGGCGTTGAGCTGGCGCAGGCGCGCGTCGTACTCGGCGTAGACCCGGCGGGCCAGTTCGTCGAGGCTCGAGCGGACGGGGAGGTCGTCGGGACCGCGGCCGTCCTGCTTGGCGCGATCGATGCGGCCCTGGACCTCGCGCGGGGGGCACAGCGTGGCATCGATGTCGAGGTCCTTGATCACGCGGGCGATCAGCGTGCGCGAGTCGTCGTCGTCGTAGATCGTGAAGTCGGGCTGCAGGCCGGCGGGGCCGGGCCAGCGGCGCAGCAGGCGGGCGCAGGTGGCGTGGAACGTGCCGAGCCAGATCTGGGCGGCGTCGGGGCCGAGCAGCCGGCGGACGCGCTCGCGCATCTCCCCGGCCGCCTTGTTGGTGAAGGTGACGGCGAGGATGCGCCACGGAGCCACCCCGGCCTCGGCGCAGAGCCGGGCGACGCGATAGGTGATGACGCGGGTCTTGCCGCTGCCGGCGCCCGCCAGCACCAGGAGCGGCCCCTCGCCGTGGAGCACGGCACGGCGCTGCGGCTCCGACAGATCGCGGGCGAGATCCATCCGTCGTCTCTTCTTCGTCAGCCGCGGCGGCGCCGGCGGCGCAGGCCGAGCCACAGGGCGGGGAGGGCGAGGGCGAGCCAGGCGGGGGCGCGGGCCGCACCGGCGGCCCGGCACCCGCACCCCTCCTCGAGCACCTCGTCCGGGATGCAGATCGGACCGGCGCCTTCCACGGCGACGCACGTCAGGCCGCCCGGACAGCCGCAGGGGCCGCCGCACGGTCGGGTGCAGAACGACAGCCCCTTGTAGGTCGCGCACCAGCCGGACTGGCAGTCCTCGTGGACGGCGCAGCCGCCGCCGAGATACCGGCCGGGGGCGATGCAGCGCTGCTCCGCGGTGCCGTCGGGCCGCGGAAGACTCTGGCAGGTCGCGCCGGCGGGACACCGCCCGTCGCTGCAGTCGGTCGTGCAGCGCCGGGTCTCTCCCGGGCCCGCCGCGCGACACAACCCGATCACGCAGTCGAAGTCGGTCGAGCAGGTGTCGCCGAACATGCCGGCGCCGCACAGGCAGACGCCGCAGGCGGCCGAGTCCATCGGCTGGCAGGTCTCGCCGAACTGGCAGCCGGTGTCGAACGAGCTCGGGTCGCAGGGGGTGAGACAGATGCCGCCCATCGTCGGGTCGCAGAACGCGGAGGCGCATTCGGTGTCCGCGGTGCAGGCGTTGCCGTTCGGCGCGGCGCCGGGGCCGCCCCGCCGGCAGACGCCGGTTCCGCAACCGGTGCCGTCGCAGTAGTAGCCGTCCCCGCAGTCGGTCGCTGGCCGGAACGGGTTGCAGCTCCGCGAGCAGTACCCGTCGAGGCACAGGCCGCTGCCGCACTCCTCGTTGACCGCGCACGGTTCGCCGAACGACCGCAGGGTCGGCGGCACGGGCACGCACACGTTCTCCTCGCAGCGTTCCCCCGGGTCGCAGTCCGTGTCCCGGTAGCACTCGACCGTCACGTCCGGCACGCACGCCCCTCCGTCGCAGTGGAACCCGGGCGAGCAGTCCGTGTCGGTCGTGCACCCGGAGCTCGACCCGCGGCAGTCGCCATCCGCCGGCGCGCACTGCGACGACCCGCCGGAGACGGGGAAGCAGCGGTTGCCGGTGCCGCACGAGGCGTCGCTGGTGCAGTTGACGCCGCAATAGGTCCCCCCGTCGACGAACCCGGAGAGGCACAGCCCGTTCGCGCAGTCCTCGGCCGACGAGCACGGGTCGCACAGCCCGCCGGTGCCCGTGTTGCGGACGCAGTTCGGCGACTCGCAGTGGTAGCCCGTCGGGCAGTCGGTGTCGGAGGTGCACCCCGTCGCGCCGCACGGCTCCTCGTACAGGTACTTGCACCCCGCGATGTCGTCGTCCGCCAGCGATCGCGGTCCGGTCCCGGACGAGTAGATGCCGTACATCGTGGACGACGCGTGGGCCGAATCGTAGAGGTCGCCCAGCCCGAGGAAGTGGCCGATTTCGTGGGTCAGGATGCTCTGGGTGTCGACGCCGCCGCTGCCGGTCGTGTTCCAGCGCTGGTACACGCCGTTGCAATCGATGTCCGCCTCGACGATCGTCCCCGAGCCGAACCAGTCCTGCGTCACCGCGATCGCGCTCGACTCGTACCGCCAACTGCTCTCGCTCCACGACACGACGTTGGAACCGCTCGAACTCCCGGCCGTCATGCTGCTGCGCCCGCGATAGTCGAAGGCGATGTAGCAGCAGTCGACGTTCTGCCAGGTGTCGAACGAGGCGCGGACCACGGTTTCGGTGGTGTCGATGCCGAGGTCCGAGCTGCCGTTCTGGTTGAGGTACCAGGGGACGGGGATGTTCGAGCGCTGCCAGCGGGAGGGAGGCGACGTGATCGTCGTGTACGCCGCCGCGTCGGCGGCGGCCAGCAGGACCAGCGCGGCGAGCAGGCGGGGCGTCACGGCGTCACCTCCCCCCGCACGCAGCGGATCCGATCCAGCGCCTCCTCGAGGTCGAGGACGATCGGCCGCACGCGGTCGACCGCCCGGAGCGTGCCGTTGGGGCCCGGGAAGGCCAGGGCCAGGCCGACCGGGTACTGCTGGACGGCGTCGAAGCCGCCGCCCAGCCGCGGCAGCACGGTGAACTTCCCCTGCGCCAGGCCGACCACCGAGTGCGTCGGTGCGCCGTCCGCGTCGGTCCCCGTCACGTGCAGGAACAGCAGCACCCGCTCCCCCTGCCGGAACTCCGGCATCCCGGGCACCGCCAGACCGACCTCTCCGATCCGCCCGCCGGGCTGCACGATGCGGACGGTCGTCCCGGCCGCCGACGCCGACACGTCCACTTCCACCCGGACCTCGACGACCGTCTCGATGATCGTCTTGTCCGCCGACCAGCGGGCCGAGATCCCCTCGACCTCCCCGAGCACCACGCGGTGCGCGTCGAGGGCGAGCTGGTCGAAGTCCATCGCGACGACCACCGCTCCGCGCGCGGAAACGGCGATCACGCCCAGGCCGGCCGCGGCCAGGCCCAGAGCCAGCATCCTTCTCACGGCGTTCATCGTCCAGACCTCCCGCCGCCCCAAGGCACCCGAAGTATAGCCGCGCGGAGCGGGGGAGGGGAGGGGTCCGTGTCGCCTTCCGCCGGCGCCGGTTTCCGCGGGACCGGGGGCGCCCTGGTGTCGTCCGTCCCGCCGTCCCCGCGCCGCCCCGGCTCCGCGCCGCCCGCCCGAGGTGCCGGCGGCTTCGCGTCGGTCCGGGTCCGGCCTGCGGCTCCCGCGGCGCGAGAAGTGGCCGCGCGACGGCGATTCCCGTAGGATGGCGGGCGTCGGGAGCGGCGGAGATGCCGGCAGAGCGGCTGCGCGCGGTCTTCTCGGACGGGTGCTCGTTCGCCGCGGGGCTCGCCACGGCGCTGGTGCAGGTCGTGCTGGTGCGCGAGCTGTTCGGCGTGCTGGAGGGCCACGAGGTCTCGGTGGCGCTGTCGCTGGCGGTCTGGGTGGCCGGCATCGCGTTCGGCGCGCTCGGGGGCGCGCGGCTGGCGGCGCGGGCGCGGGTCGATGCGGGGCACCTGGTGCTGGCGGCGGCGGTACTTGCGGCGGCGGCGTTCGGAGGGCTGGCGCTGCTGCGCGACGCCCGCGCGC
>JAAZOP010000419.1 GCA_012797735.1 Myxococcales bacterium | reverse complement strand
CGTCGCGCTCCCACGGCCGGCTCCGTCCCCAGCTCGCCGGCGGGCGGCGCCGAGGGAGCCGCGACGACCGTGACGCCGGCGTCCTCCGGTCGGTCCAGGCTCCTCGACTCCCCCGGAGCCTTCGCGCAGGCCGCTCCGGCGAGGAGCAGCGGACCGAGCACGAACCATGAGCGCATGAGCCGCACCTCCCAACCCGACTCCATGACTCCACTCGACCCCCCCGGTCAAGATTCCGGCCGAGCCTCGGACGACGGGAACCGCGACGGCATTCCGCACGGCGGCGACCGGGGGTATGCTGGGTGCCGGCACGACGGTCCGCAGGAGGGACCCGGCATGACGCGACTTCGACGGCGGCGGCTCGCGATGCTCCTCGGCATGACGCTCGGCGGCGCGACTCTCGCCGGCTGCCCCGGGTCGGACCCGGGCGACGCGGCGACGGATGGGGCGGAGGCGGAGGGCGACGGCGCGGACGTCGAAGCCGAGGTCGCTCCCGACGGGACGACCGACGGGGCGGAAGCCGACGCGACGGAGGTCGATGACGCTCCGGGCGAGGAAACCACTCGGCGGCCGATGGGGGCGCCCTGCACGGAGGCCTCCGAGTGCGAGGGGCGGTTCTGCATCGACGAGTCGCTGGACCCGAGCTTCGTCGACGGGTACTGCTCGGCATTGTTCTGCGACCCGGACTACCCGGGCTCGTGTCTTGACGACGGGGCGTGTTTCGACACCGAGATCTACCCGCCGCTCTGCGCGGCGTTGTGCGACGACGACACGGACTGCCGGGGACCGGACTACGTCTGCGTCGGGACGTGCATCCCGGACGACTTCACCGCCCCGCTGGCGCGACCCGGGGTACTGACGGGTGCGGAGCCGGGGCCGGCGGCGTTCGTCGCCGCGGCGGACGACGAGCGGATGATGCGTCACGTGCGGGTGTTGGCGGGCGAGACGCCCTGGGACTCCCCGGGCGGCCCGGTCCGGATCACGTCGCGCGCGGTGGGCCACCCGGACCGGCTGCGGGCGGCCGACTACCTGGAGGCGGAGTTGGCGGCGCTGGGCTGGACGGTGGAGCGGCGGGCGTTCGCGGACGTGGTCAACCTGGCGGCCGAGTGGGCCGGCACCGCGCCGGCGCTGGCGCCGGTGCTGGTCACGGCCCACTGGGATTCGATCGCGACGCGCACGACCGGCTGGGACGCGGCGCGCGATCCGGCCCCCGGCGCCGTCGACAACGCCTCGGGCGTCGCCGTCGCCCTCGAGGTGGCCGCGATTCTGGCGGACCCGGCGACGGCGGCGCCGCCCCGCACGGTGCGCATCGTCCTGTTCGACGCGGAGGAGATCGGCCTGCGCGGCTCGGCGGCCTACGTCGTCGAGCTGGCGGCGTCGGGCGAGTCGATCGGGTGCGTGATGAACGCCGACATGATCGGCTGGGAGACGCCGCCGACGGCCGGTCGGTTCTGGTACGCCTTCTCGGACGACTCGCGCGCCTGGGCGGCGCTCGGGGTGGAGGCGATCGACCTGTTCGTGCCGGAGGCGCGGCCGATCACCACCGATTTCGGCGATGCCGGGCGTTCGGACAGCAGTTCGTTCTGGGAAGCCGGCCGCTGCGCGGTCGGCCTGTCGTCCTGGCCGCGGGAGGCGACGAACCACACGGTGAACGACACGCCGGCGGCGTTCGAGCCGATCTTCGCGACGAACGCGCGGGCGGCGCTGGCGGTGGTGGCGGCCTGGGCCTACGCGGCCGAAGACCCCTGAGCGCGCTCGTCTCGACGCGCCGGCCGGCCTTCTCCACCGGACCGGCCCTGGCGAGCGCGGGCGCGGTCCTCCGGCATGGCGGTCGAGCGCGAGCGTGTCCACGCCTGCGCGCGCGATCCGCCGGTCGTCCCGCCCTGTTCGGCCGGCGGATGCCGGCGGGGTCTGGAGACAGGAGACGGCAAGGTGCAGAATCGACCACGTGCAAGATCGCACTTGACGTTCGGATGGGGAATCCGCTACAAGTCGGGTGGGTTTGATTGCGGGGTTCTGTGAGTCGGCTTCCCCCCAGTCGGCTTGCGGACCCCGCTTGATTCCCGCCGCCCCATCGGCCGTTCGGCCAGGGGTGAGTCGCCCACCGTTCCTTTCCTGTCCGGCCTGCCTAACCAGCAGGTCGCCGCCCGGCGCAATCGGGCGCCGGGCGGGTCTATTCGCGCGGCGGCGCGGGCGGTGACGAACGACCTCGTCCGTATTCCCGCTTCGAGGGACGTGGGCTGCCCCGGCGGTCGACGACCGGCGGGAGGCTCCGCGGGCGGCACGTTCCGGGTTTCGTCTCAGGCGGGCTGGCAGATGGAGAGGCCGGGGCCGAGGCGCGTGCAGCGGTAGCCGGCGCGGCAGCGATCGGCGCCGCCGCAGGTGTCGAAGCAGTCGCCGCCGGTCCAGGGGAAGCAGGAGTCGCCGGCGCAGTCGGCGGCGCTGGTGCAGGCGGCGCGCCGCGGCGCGCGGCCTCGTTTCCGCATCCGGCGCCCCCAGCAGGACTCGAACCTGCGACCTACGGTTTAGGAAACCGCCGCTCTATCCGCTGAGCCATGGGGGCCAGCGACCGTCGGGCGGAATCTACACGGAGCGCCCGCCCGCAACAAGGGTCCGTCGAACCCCACCGCGGCGCCGCTCGCTGCAGTTTGGGGCAGGCCGCCGGCGTCCGGCCGCCGGGCGGCGCACCATCCCTCGTGATCGTGGACGTGATCGTGGACGTGATCGTGGACGTGGTCGTGGTCGTGGTCGTGGTCGTGATCGTGGTCGTCAACGTGCTCGCGCTCGTGCTGCATCCCTTGCGCCGGCGGTTGCACGTCCCGCGACAAGCGGAGACCGGTGTGCGGCTCGGGCGGCCGATCGAGGCGCAGTACCCGCACTATCCCGACCGGATCTGCTCGTTCCACCCCTTGTCCGGCGACGCCGTTCCGTCGTCTGCCGTGACGAACGCGGAGCCGAACATCTCACGGCGGCGGCAGGATCTGCTCGCAGATCGCACGGTCGGGACGCTCGGGACTCCCCGGGGGAAGAGGGGTGGGGATCCAGACGAAGTAGACCCTATCCCCGGCCAGGCGGGGCCGGTACACGGCGCCGGTGGCGAAGGTGAGTTGCTGCTCGCGGCCGGTCGAGTAGCGGTACAGGAACAGGTCGGAATGGTACGGATCCTCCGGCGTTGCGTTCCGCTTGTCGGACCAGACGACGACGTCGCCGAGCACGTCCGGGGCCGCGTCCTCGCCCACCGGATGGCTCTCACTGGTGATACGCAGTTCCGTCCCGGCTTCGAAGTCGTAGGAGTAGATGTCCCACCCGCCGCCGCTCATGTAGCCGCCCGGATAGTTGCGGTGGTCGAGCCAGACCACGTTCACGCCGTCGGTGCGCGGCCGAATCTGGTCGCCCGGGATGTCTCGGCCGATCGTCACGCCCCGTTCGATCTTGTAGGCCAGGACCGCCGCCGTCGTGGAGTAGACCACCCACTCGCCTCCAATGTCCGGCCAACCAAAGCAAGAGGGCCAATCCCGGTCCATCACCGGCTCCACGGCTCCGGTACGAACATCCGCGACGTAGATGTTGCCGTGCTGGACCCAGTCGGCCGGGCCGACCTGAATGCTGTCGTAGGAAGAGAAGACGAAGTAGCCTCCGTCCATCTCCAACTCTGCAGGTTCCGTCATCTCGGCGGGATGGGGCCTGGTCCATTCTCGAATGGGCCAGGACCGATGCGAGGCGAGATCGACCATCCAGATCGCCGCATAGTTGACATCGCTCTCGTCGACCATGAAGTGCGTGCCGATGGCGAAACCCGCCTTCTCATCATCCACGGCAAGGCCGTAGGAGCCAACGAAGTAGGGATGGCAGAACAACACGGATTCTTCGCCCGATTCGAGATCCACGACCCAGGTGCGGTAGCGGGACTCGTAGGCAAGCCATCGATCCGAGACAGCAAACCTTCCCCAAGGTTCTGCCGCGAACGCCACCTGTCGGCACCCCTCGCCGCAGGGCGGTGCGACCAGCGCGGGCTCGTCCTCTCTCGGTGGACCACCGGGCGTCACGGGACCGCAGCTGCGTTCCGGGTCCCACAGGTCGGCCCCGAAGTCCCATCCCTCCGCTTCCCCGACGACGTCCGCGTCCGGGTCGACGTCGGTTCGATCCGCGTCGTCCAGGACGGAGTCCGTTGCGTCCCGCGCATCGACATCCACGGCCTCGCCGCCATCCGGCTGCCCGGCCTCCGCCGCGTCATCCGCGTCGCGCGCGGATGGACTCGAGCAACCGGCGAGGCCGATCAGCACGACCACCAGCGGCGTCCATCTACGGCGCATCGCCCGTCACCGCCACCTCGAGCCGGGAACGCTCCAGGCGAACCGCGATCCCCGGACCGAACCGCACCCCGGACGCCCAGTCGGCAACGTCGTGCGTTCCCAGGACCACCGGCGGCTCCGCAAGTCCGTCCACCACGACCCGTTCGCCTCGCCGCCCGTTCACATACACCCGGCCGCCGGCCTGCCGCAACGCCTCGACCTGGATACCGACCGATACCGTGCCCCGCAGCGCCGGAGCCGCCGGGTCCGCGGCCTCGAGGACCAGCACCGAACGACCCCGGCCGACGAACAGGGTCGTCCCGAAGGCGTCCAGCGCCGCGCCGTCCCCTCCGCACCCGCCGGTGAGACGGCAGAGCAGTTCCGCCACCGCCCAAACGCACCCGCAGGCCGAGCCCGTGGTCACGACGGCGTTCCACCGTCCGGACCGCTCCGGCACCCACCAGAGGCGGGAGACCACGCGAGCCTCGTGCGGCATCACCGCATCGACGAACGAGATCCCGGTCGGGGTTTCCACCGCGACGAGGCCCCCGCCCAGCCAGGCCACCCGTCGCGCGCTTCCACAGACCGGCACCCGGGCCAACTCGCGCGGGCGAGCCGGATTCGACACGTCCACGATCGCAAGTCCGGCGTCCGCCGCCACGTAGGCCAGCGTTCCGGCCAACTGCACGTCGCGAGCGCGGCCCGGCAGGCGAAGCGCACCGGCTCCGGCGGGCGCGCTCGGAGTCGAGACATCCACGATCTCGAGCCGCGCGCTGCCCGCCACGTACGCCCGGGTCCCGTCGAGCGCCACCGCGCCGGCTCCCGGCACCGCGTACGACCCCGCCGCCGACCCGCCGGCCCGCCCACCGGCGCAGACGGCTCCACCGGTCGCCGTGTCGCAGCCGATCGTTCCCGGCATCGCCCACCAATCCGCACCGGAGCGGCACAGCAGGCCGTGCCCGGCATCCGCCGCCCCGTCGCCGTCGCAGTCCGCCGCCAGCGGGTCATCGTGGTCCTGGCGCGACGAGATCCACCCCGCTCCGTCCGTCGTCCAGTAGACATCGTTCCGGCCGCCCGCCGTCGCGGGCGGCAACACGAGCAGCTCTTGCGTCGCGTCGTCCCACACCAGGCCCGCGCCCGCGGCTGCCGGCGGGCAGTCGCCGATCCGGCAGTCCGCAAGCAAGCGCCGCCACCGGGCGGGTTCCGGCCCTTGCAGCGGAAACTCCCACAGATCGTTGTGCACGCCGGACTCGTCGAGCCCTCCGTACGCGAGCAGACGCCGGCCGCCGGCCGGCACCACCACGCTCCCGTCCTGGCGCGGCGCCGGCCCGCCCGCGCCGATGATGCCCCGCGTGGTCGCCGAACGAAGGTCGATCTCGACGGCCACCACGGGAAGGTCGCCCGGCGGCCCGCCCCCGACGAGAAACCCCTTGTCTCCGGTCTGCGCCGCGGCCGACCACGCCCACGGCCCGCGGTTCGTTCCCCCGAGCGGAAACGGCGTCCAGGTCCGGGTCGAGAGTTCGAAGCGCCACGCATCGGCCAGCGGTCCGTTCTCGCCCTCCCCGCCGACCAGGATCAAGTGATCGCCGTCCGCGTCGAACAGCGCCGCGCCGGCGCGAGCCGGCGGTCGCGCCCCCGCGGCGGCGGGCGACGGATTCAGGGCGCCGGCAGCGGCGGCAGGTCGAAGGTCAGCAGAGCCCGCGCGTCGCCCGGGCCCGCGCGATGGAAGGCCAGCACGCCGTGCGCCCGCACCCCGCCTTCGACGACCGGCGGGACGAACGACGGCAGCGGGAAGCGGTACGTCGTGCCGGGCGCCATCTCCAGCACTCCGGCCGGCAACGTCCCCTCGGCCACCAGCCGTTCCAGCACCGGAGCGGAGGCGGTGCGGTCGCCCACCGAAGTCCAGGCGCTCTTCCCTCCGGGGAAGCGCACCTGGGATTCGAACCACGCCTCCGCGCGCAACCGGAAGCCGGCCTGGCGGGGGTCGAAGAACAGGAGCCGGATCGGCTCGGCGCCGGCATGCGCGATGGTGATCACGGGCCGCACCCCCTCGCCGTCGGGCGCCAGCTCCCAGGTCGCCCGGACCGCGCGGACCGGATGTCGCGCCGTCTCGGCGATGATCTCTCCGAGCAGCCGTTCGACCGCGGCGAGTTCCTCCGGCTCCTCTTCGACGGGCCGGACCATCGTGATCCGCCGCTCGTCCGGGCCGCGGGCCAGGACGAGCGTGCGGGTCGTGGAGTCCGGAGAGGTCGGCGGCTCGCCCGGGTCGTGGTCCATCAGGCCGCCGTCCTCGATGAGGCGGGCGAGCGCCTCGCGGCGGGCGGGTTCGAGCCTCGCGGCGAAGTCGCCGAGGGTATCGGCCGGTCCGGACGGCTGCGACCAGGAGCTGCCGAGTTCGAGTTCGGCCTCGCCGTCCGGGGCGATGTGGAGCCTCATCGAGACCGGCGGGTAGCCGCCGCTCGCCGTGTACCGGACGTCGAGGTCGTCGCCGGTGGAGGTCGGCCGTCCGGCCGGCACCCGGCGCGACGCCGCCGAACCGTCCGTCTCGGCGGCCGACCTCTCCGTTCGGGCGGATGCGTCGCCCCCGGCCCCGGCCGACGCATCGCCGAGGTCGGCGGGGCGGGAGGACGCGCCGGGGCGACCGCTGCAACCGGCGGCCGGGACGCCGCACAGCGCGGCCGGCAGCAGGCAGAGGAAGACGAAGGACCGGACGACCATGCGGAACCTCCTCGCGGCAGGCGCAGCCGCCGCGACAGTGCCGCGTGCGGCGGGCGTGCGGATCAAACCGTCGGCGGACCGGCGCTGTTCCCCGTCGCGGGGAGGTCGAGCCGCCGGGTCCGGGACCCGCGCCCGCGCCCGTGTTCCACGGTCCTTGTTCCGCGCGCGGCGGGAACCGGCCGGCAATTCCCCCCTTCCCCCCCGGCGATCGACGGGTTACCTTGAACGTGGCGGCGGCCCCGGGTGGTCCTCGGGGTTCGCGGCCAAGGAGGCGGTGATGCGGCGGTGTCGAGCGACGGAGGCGGGGCGGGACGGGTTGCGGGTCCTTCGCGGCCGATGGGTACTGCCGGCGGCGGCCGCCGCGGCGGTGCTCTGGCCCGGGTGTGCGCCGGCGGACGACACGTACCTGCCGCCGCGGGACACGGGGACCGACCCGGGCGGCGATGCGGTCGATGTGCCGCCGGACGCGAGGCCGGACACGACGCCGGTCGACACGCCGGTGGATCCGGGCTACGAGGCGCGCCCGCTGGACACCGACAACGACGGTCTGCCGGACGAGGACGAGGCGGCGCGGGGCACCGACCCGACGCGCGACGATACGGACGGCGACGGGCTGGGGGACGGGGTGGAGGTGCTGGCCGGCACCGACCCGCTCGATTCCGATTCGGTGATCCCGCCGACCGACTTCTACGTGGTGCTGCCGTTCGAGGATCCGCCGCAGTGGCGGGACCTGGAGTTCACGGCGCGGCTGGGCCGCGGCGACATCTTCTTCCTGGTGGACACGACGGGCAGCATGTCGGTGGCCATCAACAACGTCCGGACGTCGCTGGCGGGTTTCATCGTGCCGTCGGTCCAGGCGGCGATCGCGGACGTGGTGATGGGGGTCGGCGACTTCCGCGACTTCCCGGTGGAGCCCTACGGCGACGTGGGCGACTGGACGTTCCGGCTGCGCCAGGCGATGACGACCGACATCGGGGCGGTGCAGACGGCGCTCAACGGGCTGCGGGTCGGCGGCGGCGCGGACGAGCCGGAATCGCAGATCGAGGCGTTGTACGAGTCGGCGGGGGGCGCGTGTGCGGGCGGCGGCGGGTTCGGCCAGGCCTGCTTCCGGGACGCGAGCCATCCGATCGTCGTGGTGGTGACCGACGCGCGCGCCCACAACGGGGTCGATGCCGACACGGCGTACGACCCGAGTCTGGTCACCGCGCGGTCGTGGGCCGACACCCGCGCGGCGCTCAACGCCCGCGGGGTGAAGATCGTCGGAGCCGCGGTGAAACCGATGGCGCTCGTGCCGGCGCCCGGCGCCCCGGACCTCGAGCGGGAGGCGCGGGACACCGGGTCGTTCAGCCGCGACGGGGCGCCGACGGTCTACCCGGCGCCGAGCGGCGAGGTGAGCGGGGCGGTGGTCAACGGCATCGTCGACCTCGTCGCCGCCGAGACGCAGGACGTCACGGCCCGGAAGCTGGACGACCCGTCGGACGCAGTGGACGCCACGCTGTTCATCCAGGAGATGCGCCCGATCTGGGCCAGCGACCCGTCGGCGACGTTCGACGACACGACCTTCTACCACGTGGCCGGCGGCACGACCGTGGTGTTCTCGATCATGTTCCAGAACGACTTCCGGCCGCACGAGCCGCACGTCCAGATCTACCGGGCGTACATCGAGGTCTACGACCTGGTCAGCAGCACGACGCTCGACACGCGCAACGTCTACATCGTGGTTCCCGCCGACGACGGCTTCCTGATCTGACGGAAGGCCGGCCGGCGCGTCGCGCGTCGCGGCCGGCACCGGCGTTCGCGTCGCCCGCGCGCTCCCGGGCGCGGGCGTGACGGATCGGCGTGTCCCGCGCGGCGGAACGACGATTCGTCGGGCTGGGTCCGGCGGGCGCGGTCGGAACGGCGGCCGGGGCGGCCGCGCAACGTTCCCGGCGGGCGCCGCGAAGCAGCAGGCGATGCGTCGCGTGGCCCTGCTCAACTCCCGCAAGCCCCGCCGGCCGATCCCGGGGGACCGCTGGGTGCGCCTCACCTCGCTCCTGGCCCGGCACCTCGCCGCCTCGGACGACGCGCTCGTCACGGGGCTCGGCCCGCTGCACTACGATCTGCCGCTCGCCTGCGCCGTCGCGGCCGGCGGGACGGTCGAGG
>JAAZOP010000418.1 GCA_012797735.1 Myxococcales bacterium | reverse complement strand
TCCGGACACGGACGACGACGGCTGGGACGACCTGGCGGAGTGGGCGCACCCGACCGCCGACCCGCTCGACCCCTCCAGCGGGATTCCGCCGGACGACTACTACCTGGTGCTGCCGCCGCACGGACCGGTGGAGGAGCGGGAGCTGCTGTTCGGGACGAACATCCAGGTGGCGGACGTGTTCTTCCTGGTGGACACCACCGGGAGCATGGGCGGAGAGATCGCCAACATCAAGGCGAACCTGAGTTCGCTGATCATCCCGGAGATCCGGCGGCGCATCCCCGATGCCGCCTTCGGCGTCGGGCAGCACGCGGACTTCCCGGTCAGTCCCTACGGTTCCTGCTGGTCGCCCGGCAGTTCGCCGTGCGACGTGGCGTTCGAACTGTTGCAGACGATGACGCTGGACGCGGCGGTGGCGCAGGCCGCCGTCGACCGGATCCCGCAGAATTCGGGCGACGACTGGCCGGAGAGCCAGGTCGAGGCGTTGTACCAGACGATGACCGGCGAGGGGCTCGGGTCGTGGGTGCCGATGTACGGGGCCCCCGACTGCCGGGGCGCGCCGTGCTTCCGCGAGGGGGCGTTGCCGATCATCCTGTTGTTCACCGACGCGCCGTTCCACAACGGACCGCCCGGCACGGTGGCGGACAGCTACACCGGCATCACGCCGGCGCCGCACGACTGGAGCGACGCGATCCGGGTCCTCAACGGGGCGCACGCGAAAGTGCTCGGCATGTCCTCCGAGGGCACCTGGAGCACCGACGGCTGGCACGACCTCGAGGCGACGGCGGTGGCCACCGGCTCTGTGGATCTCGACGGTCGCGCGCTGGTCTACGACATCGGCGAGGACGGCCGCGGGCTGACCACGAGCGTCGTCGACTCGATCGAGATGCTCGCCACGCGCGTGCCCTTCGACGTCGACACGGTCAAGGAAGCCGACCCGGCCTACCCGCTGGGCGTCGACACCCGCTGCTTCATCCACCGCATCATCCCGCAGGAGTGGTACGAGCCGCCGGGAATGACGCACGAGCAGGCGGTCGCGGCGATGGACGAATCGACGTTCTACCAGGTGCTGCCGGGGACGAACGTCGAGTTCCTCGTCGAATTCCAGAACGACGGCTGCTTCGACGGCGACGAGTACGCGCGGATCTTCCGGGCCACGATCGTCGTGCAGGGCGACCACGTCACGCGGCTCGACGAGCGCGTCGTGCTGATCATCGTGCCGGCGATCGAGATCCCGTTCGGCTGATCGGGAGGCGACGCAGACGGGCGCGGGCGGCCATGGGCGGCGGGGGAGTCTCGGCGCGGCGCTGGCCGCGGCGGTGGTCTGGCTCGTCTCCGCCGGCGCCCGCGCCGCCGGGGACGACCGCCCGAAGGCCGCCAACTGCTCGTTCGGCTTCACCTCCTACGCCGACGCCGTCGCGCTCCTCGAAACCCTCGCCGCCGGCCGCCCCGACCTCGCCCGCGTCGAAACGCTCGGCACGACCGTCGAGGGCCGGGCGATCGTCGGCCTGCGGATCAGCGACCACGCCGGCACGAACGAGGCCGAGCCCGAGGCGCGGATCATCGGCGCGATCCACGGCAACGAGTGCATGGCCTACGAGGTGGCGTTGGGGATCGCGCGGACGCTGGTCGAGGACTACGGCGCGGACCCGACGGCCACCGCGGTCGTCGACGAGCTGGAGACGCTCGTCGTCCCGATGGCCAACCCGGACGGCTCCGTCGCCTCGACCCGCGGCAACGCCCGCGACGTCGATCTCAACCGCAACTTCCCGTTCATGTGGGTCGAAGGCGTTTCAAGCGGGCTGCCCGCGTCGGAGCCCGAGACGCGGGCCCTGCGCGACGACGGCCTGCGCCACCCCTACGTCGCGGGGATCTCCTACCACACCGCCTCGAACTACGTGAACCTGGTCTGGAACTACACGCCGGTGGCTCCGCGCCACGAGGCGGAACTGCGGGCGTTGTTCGAGCCGTACGCGGCGGGGACGAGCTACGAGGTGGTGCTGGGCTGGCACTGGTACTCGGTGTACGGCGAGTACACCGACCACAACTACGGCACCCGCGGAACGCTCGACACGATCATCGAGATCCAGAGCGACTACGGCCGCACGACGCAGCTCGGGCTGCACGTGCCCCGCGCGATCGCCATGCTCGCCGCCGCGCGCCAGGGCCTGGAAGGCCGCGTGACCGACGCGGTCACCGGAGCGCCGTTGCGGGCCGTCGTCTGGGTCGCCGAGCGGCTGGCGCCGGTCTACACCGAGCCCGAGTTGGGCGATTTCCACGCGGTGCTCGTGCCCGGCACCTATGCCGTCTCCGTCTGGGCGCCCGGCCATCGGCCCGCCACGCGCTCCGGCGTCGTCGTCCCGGCCGTCGGCCGCGAGCACCTCGACGTCGCCCTCGAGCCGGGCGGCAGCGACTTCGGCTTCGCCGTGACCGCCGTGCGGCTCCCCCGCGAGATCCGCGACGACCGCTACGCCAACACCTCCGTCCCCACCGACGCCCTCGGGCCGCCCGACGGGCGCGCGTACAACCTCGAGCCCGGGGGCGAGATCTCGATCGACCTCGCGGTCGAGGTCGCGGACCACGAGGGCGCGGAGCTGCGGGTCCACGCCGGGCCGGCCGGTCCGACCGACACGGCGGACGTCGAGGCGGCGACCGCGATCGACGGCCCCTGGACGCCGCTCGGGTCGCTGGTCGGCACGACCGAGATCGACCTCGGCGCGAGCGGGACGGCGGCGCTGCGGTTCGTGCGGATCGCCGACACCTCCGGCGGGCGGTTCGGCTCCGCCGGCGCCGGCTACGACCTCGACTCGGTCGAAGTGCTCCCGCCGCCCGCCGCCGACGCGGACGCCGACGCGGACGCCGGCGACGACGACGGCGGTGGCGACATCGAGGACGTCGGCGACGCCGAACCCGATGCGGCGGCGGACGCCGACGGGGGCGAGGATGTCCCGGCCGATGCGCCGACGGACGAGTCCCTCGAGGATACCGGCGGCGGCGACGGCGACGCCGTGTCCGACGCTCCGGGCGAGGCCGGCGAGGCGACGGACGGAGGCGAGGTCGATGGCGGGGGCGGAGGCAGCGGCTGCGGTTGCAACGCCGGCGGTGCGGCGCCCGGCGCCTGGGCCTGGCCGTGGTTCCCGGCCGCCGCCGCGTTCGCGGCCGCCTCGTTCCGGCGCCGCAGGACGTAGAATCCGACCCGCACCCGCCCCGCGGCGTACGTCTCGACGAATCCTGTCCGCGCCGGCAACCACGCCTCCGCCAGCGGCTCGAGCCGGTAGCGCGCCTCGACCGCGGCGCACGTCGCCG
>JAAZOP010000417.1 GCA_012797735.1 Myxococcales bacterium | reverse complement strand
GCTCGCCGCCGCCGCCCGCCGGCCCCTCGCCGCCGCCGTCCGCGAAGTCCTCGGCTGGGCCCCGTAGCGGGCGGAGCGCGAGAGCGCGCATCTCGCCGGAGGACGGCGAGGCGTCTCGTGCGGCGACGGCGCGGACCGCCCGGGAGACGGCGACGGCCGCGCCTCCGCGCGCTCGCCCCGGCCCTACCGGCGGAGGAGGGGCGCCAGGGCGTCGAGCAGCGCGTCGGCCACGGCGGACTTGGAGCCCTCGAACGGCCCCAGCGGCTTGCCTCTGGCGCGATGCACCTCGACCTTCGTCGTCTCCAGCCCCAGCGCGTCCCGCGCCAGGTTGGCCACGATCCAGTCGCACCGCTTGGCCCGGAGCTTGGCCCGCGCCGCCGCGGCCAGGTGGCGCGTCTCCACGCAGAATCCGACCAGCAGCGGCGTGCGCGACGCTCCGCGACGACGGCCCAGCTCGGCGAGCAGGTCGGGGTTCGGCGCGAGCGCCAGCGACACGTCCCCGACGCCCCGCTTGAGCTTCTCGGTCGAGAAGGTCCGCGGCCGGTAGTCCGCGACGGCCGCGGCCATCAGCACCGCGTCGCACTGGCGCCAGCGTGCCAGCAGCTCGCGGCGGAGGTCGAGCGCCGTCTCGAACGGCACGAGTTCCACGTCCGCGGCCGGCGCCGGCAGGGCGCTCGGCCCCCGCAGCAGCGTGACGCGCGCGCCGCGCCGGGCGGCCGCCTCGGCCAGCGCCTGGCCCATCCGGCCGCTCGAGCGGTTGCCGAGGAAGCGCACGGGGTCGAGCGGTTCGTACGTGGGGCCGGCGGTGACGAGCAGCCGGCGGCCGTCGAGGTCGCGCTTCCACAGTCGCTCGACGGCGGCGGCGATCGCCGCCGGTTCGGACATCCGACCCGGACCTTCCCATCCGCACGCCAGCTCCCCGGACTCGGGACCGACCCAGCGCACGTTCGGCAGTTCCGACAGGACGGCCGCGTTGCGCCGCGTGAACGGGTGGTCCCACATGCGGGAGTTCATCGCCGGCGCCAGCAGGACGGGCGCGCGGGTGACGAGCAGGCAGGCGGAGAGGAGGTCCGAGGCGCGGCCGGCGGCGGCCCGGGCCAGGAGGTCGGCGGTGGCGGGCGCGACGACGATCGCCTCGGCCTCGGCGGCCAGCGCGATGTGGTCCATCGCGCCGGACTCGAGCCCCTCCCACATCGAGACGCGCACGGGACGCCCCGTGACGGCGGCCAACGCCGCGGGAGCGACGAGCCGGGTCGCGGCCTCGGTCAGCACGACATCGACCGCGTGGCCGGCCTTGCGCAGGAGCCGCGCCAGTTCCGGCGCCTTGTACGCCGCGATGCCTCCACAGACGCCCAGCAGCACCTTCGCCATCGTTCCGTCCCTCCCGCGCGCGAGCCGGCGACCGTCAGTTGCGCCGCAGGATCTGCAGCTCGCCGCCGCGCTGCGTGACCATCATGTGCCGGTCGGCCGAATACGGGGGGTGACTATCCCCCTTGGGCGGCTCGAAGGTGTCCCGCCGCAGCGTCGCGTTGGTGCCGCGGCGGACGATCTGCGTCGTCGGTGGATAGTGGCTCTCCGCGCTCTCCCGCCAGCAGGCGGTCCCCTCGCACAGGATGCGGTGCCGCTTCATGCGGTATCCCTTGACGCCGCGCTGCGACAACACCTCGACGCCGGCCGGCCAGTCGGGCATCTCGATCACCTGCTCGGGGAAGTTCGTGACCTGGTACACGTCGCGGATGAACGTCACGTCGTACACGCGGCGCGCGCCGCGGACCTCCACGCGCACCTTGGCGTCCCCGACCGTGACGTGCAGGGCGACGGGGAAGTCGAACGGATTGCGCAGCACGAGATCGATCGTCGGGTAGACGACGGTGGCGTCGAGGCCGAGGAGGATGTAGCCGGACGGGCGCGAGTGCGGCTTGCGACGCACGAGGTCGAGACCGGCGAAGAACGCGGCGGCGAACGTGGTGCTGGCGATCTGGCAGGTGCCGCCGCCGATGCCGTCGATCAGCTCGCCCTCCGCGATCACCGGTGCGACCTTGAACCCCCGCACCTCGGTCCGCGGGCCGATCACCTCGTTGAGGCTGACCTTCTCGCCGGGCAGGACCACCGTCCCATCGACGAAGCTCCCGGCCAGGCGCAGGTTGTAGTTGCGCGTCTCCTGGTCGGGCATCCGCGAGTAGGGGGTCTCGTACCAGCCGAGGACCTGCGAGAAGTCGTGCCGCGCCAGGTCGGCCGCCGTCAACGCCGGCGGCGTGACCTGCACCGGCAGTTCGACCTCGGCCGCGCCGTCTTCCAGGGCATCCTGCACCGCCGCCATCGCCCGGTACAGCATCAGGTGGCGTCCCGGCGATTCCGGTCGCGCCGCCCCCGCGACGAAGTCGAACCGCGCCGATTCGACGGAGCGGTCGAAGCGGTTCTTGAACGCGATGAGACGCCCCAGAGCGATCTGGTCGTCGAGCTCGACCAGGATCGGCAACTCGTGGACGTCCGTCCCGCCGGCGAGCACCCGGCCCAGGGGGGAGTCGCCCCCGCGGGCCCGCTCCAACGCCTCGACGGTGTGCGCCACCGGGACGACCGCGCCGAGCTGCGCGCGGGTCGCCGTGAACGACTCCTCGCCGGCGCGCAGTGTCATCTCCGCGCTGAGATAGGCGCGGGCGGCCGCCAGGACCTGCGGCCGGAGCGGCTGCGAGAGATCGATCACGTGCCCCGCCAGGCGCCCGCGGGCCCCGCCGCCCACCGGCGCGCCGGCCGGCTCGTCGGCCGCTCCTCCCTCCGGCGGCGGCGCCTCCACGGTCGGCGCG
>JAAZOP010000416.1 GCA_012797735.1 Myxococcales bacterium | reverse complement strand
GCGCCCTGGCCTCGGCGGCCTCGAGCCTGGCGCGCGTCTCGTCGAGCTGCCGGCGGAGGGCGTCGGCCTCGGCCGCCCGCCGCTCGGCATCCTCGAGCTTGCGCCGGGCCTCCTCGGCCGCGCGGCGGAGTTGTTCGGCCTCGCGCCGCTTGTCCTCCAGCTCGTCGCGCAGCCGGCGCACCACCAGGTCGTCCTCCTCGGGGACCGGACCGGCGGGCCGGGGGGGCGGTGGCGGCGCGATGTCGACGAGCTGGGCGGCGCGGGCGAAGGTGGCCTCGAAGGCCTTGCGCTGCTCCCGGCGGCGCTCGTCGTCGGCGGCCTTCGCCATCCGGGCGGTCTTCTCGCGCGCCTCGGCCGCCTCGGCCTCCGCCCGCCGGACCTCCTGCTCGAGCCTGGCGATGGCGACGTTGCGGTCGGCCAGTTCGGCCTTCAGCCGCTCGCACTCGCGGCGCGCCTCGGCCAGCGCCTCCTCGACCGCCAGCGCCTGGAGGGCCGCCGCCTCGCCCGGCGCCTCGACCGCTTCGTCGGCGGGCGCCTCGGCCACGGTGAACTCCTGGAGGGGGACCTGGAACAGGGCGGGCAGCGGGAGCGTCGCGTCGCGGGCGCGGGCGCCGACGGCGAGGAAGAACTCGGGGTCCTCGCCGCGCCCTTCGAGCAGTGTGGTGTCGAGCCGCACGTCGGGGGTTGCGCGCGGGTCGTACTCGACGAAGGTGTACCCGAGGAACGGGCTCTGGCCGACCATGCGGACCGTGGGGAAGTAGGTGGCGAGCAGGGCGCGCAGGCGCGAGTACGTCCAGACCTCGGCGCGGCCGCCGGCGGGGGGGACGGCGATCGGCGAGAGGCAGGAGGCGTTGCGCGTGGCGGCGAGGACGAGTCCGCCGGGCTGGAGCACGCGGCTCACCTCCTGGAACAGCAGGCCCGGGTCGGGCAGGTCCGCCACCTCGACGACGAACGCCACGTCGAAGGCCCCGTCGCGGAACGGCAGCCCGCGACGCTCGCCGGGCCGGGCGTCGGCCCGGCCGCGGAGGGCGGTCATGTCGGCCGGCAGCGGCGCCCGTTCGGGCGGCACGGCCTGCTCGGCGGAGCGCACGCCGAGGCGCACGAGGAAGGCGCGGGTGTCGGCGTCGTCGCCGGCGGCGACGACGAGCACGTCCTTGCCGGGCAGGAGCGGCTCGAGGTACAGGCAGCGGACGATCGCTTCCAGCCCGCGGCGCACGGAGAAGATGGGTGTCTGGCTCATCACGGGAGCGGGTGTACGCGAGGCGAACCCTCCGGGTCAAGCTTCGGAGCCGGTCGCGGAACCGGCCGCACACTTGACTCGCCGGGCCTGCGGATGCTACCCGTGCGACTGCCTTGGAGCGGGACCGGCGAGAAGGTCCCGCGCGCGAGGTCGCCGCGAGGATGGCGGAATTGGCAGACGCGCTAGGTTGAGGGCCTAGTGGGGGAAACCCCATGGGGGTTCAAGTCCCCCTCCTCGCACCCGGTTGCGGCGACGAACGCCGTTTCGTGCCTCCCGCGGAGGATGGCGAGCGGGCCGGACGGAGCGGCTGCGTGGACGGATGAGCAGGGCGCCACGGTTCAAGATCGTCCGGAAGCTCGACGCGGGCGGGATGGCGGAGGTCTATCACGCCGAGCAGGAGTCGCTGGAGGGGTTCCGCAAGACGGTCGCCGTCAAGAAGGTCCTGCCGCACCTGGTCCAGAACGAGAAGTTCCTCCGGATGTTCCTCGACGAGGCGCGGCTGTCGCTGCGGATGAGCCACGCCAACGTGGTGCAGGTGTTCGACGTCGGGCAGGCCGGCGGGTCGTACTACGTCATCATGGAGTTCGTGGACGGCGTGAACCTCAAGCAGGTCAACGAGTTCATGCGCGCCCGCGGCACGACGCTCCCGGTCGAACAGGCCGTCTTCATCATGGTCGAGACCTGCAAGGGGCTCCAGTACGCCCACACGATCACCGACTCGAACGGCAAGCCGCTGGGGATCGTGCACCGCGACGTGTCGCCGCCGAACATCCTGATCTCGAAGCAGGGCGAGGTGAAGCTGGTGGACTTCGGGCTGGCCAAGGCCGCCGACCAGCTCGAACACACCGATCCCGGCGTGGTGAAGGGCAAGTTCAGCTACCTCTCGCCGGAGGCGGTCGAGGGGCAGGAGGTCGATCGGCGGGCGGACATCTTCGCCGCGGGGATCCTGCTGTGGGAGATCCTGACCGGCCGGCGCCTGTTCCAGGGGAAGAACGACTACGAGACCGTGCAACAGGTGAAGGCGGCGGAGATCCCCTCGCCGTCCCGGATCAACCCCGCCGTCCCTCGGGACCTCGAACGGATCGTGCTGCGGGCGCTGGCGCGGGACCTGCGGCAGCGGTACCAGACCGCCCAGGACTTCGGCGACGACCTGTATCAGTTCCTCTTCTCCCACGGGCTGAAGGTCACCAGCTTCGACATCGCCGCCCTGGTCAAGACCGTGCTGCGGGAGGCGGCGGCGCCGACGCCCAAGGGGGCGGGGACGATCATCGATCAGCTGATCGAGACCGAGCTGGCGAAGCTGACCTCGATCGACGACACCGACAACATCTTCAGCGGCGGCGAGAAGCCGCTGTCCGTCGAGGAGATCTCCGGGGCGTTCCAGGGCGCGATGTCGTTCGAGGACCCGCGGACCTGGGCGGGCGACATGGACGACGGCGTCGCCTTCCGGCTGCCCGACCCGAACAAGCCCGCGATCTGGCGCGAGGCGATGCCGACGCCGCTGCCGTTCCCGGCCGTCCAGGGGACCCGGCCCGGCGCCGGCCCGGCCCAGCCCCAACCACGGGCCCCGCAGCCCGCCCCGCCGCCCTCCGTCGCGATGCCCGAGCCGGAACCGCCGAAACGCAAGAGTCATACCGGCCTGTTGGTCTCGATCCTGCTGCTCCTGGCCGCCGTGTGCGGGGTGCTTGTCTACCTGACCTTCTTCCGCTAAGACGGAAGCATGGCACCCGATCGAATCCGCCAGCGCTTCGGCACCGCTCCGCGCATCCTCGTGATGGTCCTGGCCGGCGGTGAGGGCCGCCGCCTGGCCCCGCTGACCGAGGAGCGCGCCAAGCCCGCCGTTCCCTTCGGCGGCCGCTACCGCATCATCGACATCGTCCTTTCCAACTTCGTCAACTCCGGCATGCACCGGATCAACGTCATCACCCAGTACAAGTCGCACTCGCTGGAAGTCCACATCTCCCGCGCCTGGCGCATGTCCTCGATCCTCGACCACTTCATCGAAACCATCCCGGCCCAGCAGCGTGTCGGCAAGGACTGGTTCAAGGGCTCCGCCGACGCCGTCTACCAATGCCTCAACGTCGTCGAGGACGAGACGCCCGACTTCGTCTGCGTCTTCGGCGGCGATCACGTGTACCAGATGGACGTCCGCCAGATGCTCGACTTCCACTTCGACGTCAACGCCGAGATCACGATCTCGCTCATCCCCGTGCCGCTCTCCCAGGCCTCGGCCTTCGGCGTCGTCGAGGTCGACGAGGACTGGAAGATCGTCGGCTTTGAGGAGAAGCCGAAGAACCCCAAGCCGATGCCCGGCCGCCCCGACCTCGCCCTCGTCTCGATGGGCAACTACATCTTCAACACCGACTGCCTGGTCCAGGAGGTCACCGCGGACGCCGCCCGCGAGGACTCCGCCCACGACTTCGGCAAGAGCATCCTGCCGCAGTGCGTCGGCCGCCGCCGGATGTTCGGCTACGACTTCTCCACCAACGTCGTCCCGGGCTCGACCGAGCACGACCGCGGCTACTGGCGCGATATCGGAACCCTCGACGCCTACTGGGAAGCCCACATGGACCTGGTCAGCGCCCAGCCGCTGTTCAACTTCTACAACCCCCGCTGGCCGATCCGCACCGGCCGCCGCCACCTCCCGCCCGCCAAGTTCGTCCACAGCGACGAAGGGGGCGAGCGGGTCGGCACCGCCATCGATTCGCTGGTCTCCGAGGGCTGCATCGTCTCCGGCGGCCGGATCTTCCGCTCCGTGCTCTCCCCCCGCGTCCGCGTCCACTCCTGGGCCCGTGTCGATGAGTCGATCCTCCTCGACGGGGTCGATGTCGGCCGCGGCGCGCAGCTCCGCCGGGTGATCGTGGACAAGAACGTCCGCATCCCGCCCGGCCTGCGCGTCGGCTTCGACCTCGAGGTCGACCGCCAGCGCTTCATTGTCAGCGAGGGCGGGGTCGTCGCCGTTCCGCGGGACGCCAAGATCTGAAGCTGGAAGCGGCCGGGACGGTGGCCGGGCGGCCGGTTCTCGATCTCCGACATCGTCGCCGAGCCGCTGCCCGAGTGGATCGTGGCGCTGGCGGACCTCCACTCCGCCTGCATCTCGGGAGCGATTCCCCAGGCCGACCACGTGGCCGGGTGGCGCGGCCCGGGCCTCCTCGACGTCGAGGTTCGCGACCGGCTGGTCCACGACCGCGCCCAGCTCCACGCCCCGCTCGACTCCGACTTCCCCGGGTCGTGCCGCTGCGGCCCGCCGGCGCTCCCCGCCGCGGAGCTCGAGCGCTCGAGGGAGGAACTGGCAGGCAGGGTCGCCAGCATCCGCGTCGTCGGTTGCAAGCCGGAGGGGACGACCGCGCGAACGGGCCCCCCGCCTCTGCGTCGCTCACTCGGCCCGCACCCGGATCGCCGAGGGGCTCGCTGGAACGATGGCCACGCCGGAATGGCGGGCCGGGAACCCGGTTGCACGCGGCCCGCCGGAGCGGTATAGGAGCCTTCCGCCGGAAGGCGGCGAGGTTACCCGGCCGCGGGGGTTGGGTTTCGCCGGCGCGGTTCCGGTTTCGGAATGGGAGTACGAGCATGAAGCGAGGAGCCTGGGTACTGTTGGTTCTCGGAGCGGCGTGGATGCTGGTCGCGGGATGCCGGCGCGAGGAGCGGACCCCGACGCCGAAGAAGACCCCGGCGGCGGATGCGACGGCGGCGGACGGCGCGGCCGGCGAGGGCGGGACGGCCCCGGCGGAAGGCGCGGGGGTCGCAGGGACGGCCGCCCGGAGCGCCGGGCCCGTCGTGCCGCCCGAGAAGAAGGCCAAGCTCCAGTTCTTCATCATGTCGCAGTGCCCCTTCGGCGTGCAGGTGCTCGACGGGGTCATCCCGGCGCTGCGGAAGATCGGGCCGTGGGTCGATTTCCAGGTCGACTACATCGGCAAGATCGAGGGGGACAAGCTGACCTCGATGCACGGCGAGAACGAGGTCCAGGGCGACATCGTCGAGCTGTGCACGATGCGGCATGCGCCGGGGCAGTGGATGGACCTGTTCTCCTGCTGGAACAAGGAGTACCGGGCGCTGCCCGGCAACTGGCGGAGCTGCGCCACGCAGAGCCAGCTCGACGCGGCGACGATCGACCGGATCGCCGCCTGCGTCGATGGGCCCGACGGCAAGGCGATGCTCCGGGCGTCCTTCGAGAAGGCGCAGCAGGCGAGAGCGACCGGCAGTCCGACGATCCAGCTCAACGGCAATCCGTGGCGCGGCGGGCGCGACGAGCGGGCCTTCCTGGTCGGCATCTGCGACGCGCTGTCCGAGCCGAAGCCCGAGCCGTGCCTCAACATCCCGCCGCCCCCGACCGTCAACCTGATCGTGCTCGGCGACCGGCGCTGCACCGACCCGGAGTGCCAGACGGCCGGGCTGGTCGGACAGCTCAAGAGCCTCTTCGCCGGCCTCGTCGTGACCGAGCAGGACTGGTCGACCCCGGAGGGCAAGGCGACCTTCGCCGAGCACGGGATCCAGCGCTTGCCGGCCTACATCTTCGACGAGACCGTCCAGGCCGACGCCTCCGGGTTCCAGCGCGTCCGCCGCTCGCTGCGGCCGACCGCGAAGCCGGGCTTCCAGATGCTCGACATCGGCGCTCGCCACGACCCGAACGCCGAGATCTGCAACAACGGCGTCGACGACACCGGCAACGGCAAGGTCGACTGCGATGACGACACCTGCCGCAACGTCCTGGTGTGCCGTCCGGAGATCAAGGGCAACGTCCAGCTCTTCGTGATGTCCCAGTGCCCCTACGGCGTCCAGGCCCTCGACGCGATGCGCGAGGTGCTCGACGCCTTCCGCGGGGAGATCACCTTCGACGTGCACTACATCGCCAACGTGCAGGGCGACGGGTTCCGCTCGCTCCACGGGCAGCCCGAGGTGGACGAGGACATCCGCGAGCTCTGCGCGAAGAAGCTGCTGGCGCGCGACAACAAGTACATGAACTACATCTGGTGCCGGAACAAGGACATCCGGAGCACCGACTGGCAGGCCTGCGCGACCGAGGCGGGGTTGAACCTCGCGGCGTTCGAAGCCTGCGCGACGGGGGAGGAAGGACGGCAGCTGCTCCGCGAGGACCTGGCGATCGGCGAGACCCTCGGCTTCTCCTCCAGCCCGACGCTGCTGATCAACAACAAGCAGCAGGCCCACGGCGCCGACCCGCGCACGATCCAGAGCGTGATCTGCCAGCACAACCCGGGCCTCCGCGGCTGCTCCGCGACCCTGTCCGGACCTCCGCCCCGGCCGCAGGGCGGCGGTGGCGGCTGCGGCGGCGGCCGCTGAGTTCGTCCCGGGCGCGCGCGGGCGTCGGATGACCCGCGCCGCCGCACCTCGTTCCCGCCCTCCGGCGACTCGTTCCCGCCCTCCGGCGACACGCCGCGACCCGCCGGACCGCCGGGAAGGCTCCCGGGTTGCCAACATCGTGCGAACGCACCATCATGAGACGCGCCCGCCGGTGACCTCGGTGCCCGGGCCGGGAGGAGGATGGGATGAAGACGAACGGGCGCAACGGCACGACGGCCACCGTCGTGATCGTCCTGGGCCTCCTGGCGTCCGCCGCCTGCAACGGCGACCCGTCGACGACGGATGCGGCCGGCGACGCCGGCGACGTCCCGGACGTCGCCGCGGAGGCCGACGCGACGGACGGCCGGATTGACACGCCGGCCGAGGAGGGGATCGCCGACGGCGAAGCGGACGGCGGGGGCCCGGAGGAAGTCATCGCGGAGGACGCGACGGACGTGCCGCCCGAGGTCGAGGCGGACGCGACGGACGTGCCGCCGGAGGTCGCGGAGGACGTGACGGACGTGCCGGCCGACGGGGAGGAGGACGCGGCCGACGGAAGCGACGGCGGCCCGGAGGATTCGTCCCTGTTGCCCTGCCCCGACGACATGGTGCCGTCGGGTGCGATCTGCATCGATCGCTACGAGGCGTCCCGGCCCGACGCGACGGCGACCTCTCCCGGGGCCGACGACTCGCGGGCGACCAGTCGGCCCGGGGTGCTGCCGTGGTTCGTCAACCCGATGACCTCCGCGGCCTTCGCCGCGTTCGAGGCGGCGTGCGCGGCGGCGGGGAAGCGTTTGTGCAGCGCGGACGAGTGGCGGGCGGCATGCGCCGGAGCGTCGGACGCTCCGTACGTCTACGGCGCGACGTTCGACCGCGAGGTCTGCAACTGCGTCGATACCTTCTGCGACGACTGGTGCGCCGACCACGGCATTCCGGCCGGCGAGTGCGACACGGCGGCGGACTGCGGCTACCGCTACGGTTGTCTGCGGATGCTGCCCACCGGTTCGATGCCCGGCTGCACGAACGAACTCGGCCACCTCGACATCAACGGCAACGTCTGGGAGATCGTCCGTTCGACCGCCGACGCGCGCGGTTTCGAGATCCGGGGCGGCGCCTTCAACTGCGCGATGGCGGCGTACCGGGTGGGTTGCACCTTCAACGCCGGCTGGGCGGACCTCTACGCCGGTTTCCGGTGCTGCAAGGACCGCTGAGCCCGCGGTCCGGCCGTCGTGCGCGCGGTCGCGCCGTGTCGCCGGACGCAGGCCTCCTCCACCGCCCCTCGACGCTCTCGACTTCGCCCCCCGATCCGCGTACAACCGGCGGTCGCGAGAGGAGAGGACCGTGAGCGAGCGCACCCGGCTGCTGTTCGTGATCCACAACCACCAGCCGACCGGCAACTTCGAGAAGGTGTTCGTCCAGGCGACGGACGGCTGCTACGAGCCGTTCCTCGCGGCGCTCGAGGCGAACCCGCACGTGCGCGCCGCGCTGCACTACACCGGCCCGCTGCTCGAGTGGCTCGAGCGGCGCCGGCCGGAGCTGATCGCGCGCATCCGGGCGCTCGTCGAGCGCCGTCAGGTGGAGATCGTGGGCGGCGGATGGTCCGAGCCGATGCTCTCGGTGCTGCCGGACCGCGACGCCCTGGGGCAGATCCGGACGATGCGTCACGAGTGCGCCCGGTTGTTCGGCCGGGTCCCGCGCGGGATGTGGCTCGCCGAGCGGGTGTGGGATCCCGACCTGCCCCGCATCCTGGCGGCGGCCGACGTCGAGTACGTGCTGTTGGACGACACGCACTTCCGCTACGCCGGCGTGCAGGACGACTGGGTCACCGGCTACTACCGCACCGAGAAGGCGGGCGCCCCGGTGGTGGTGTTCCCGATCGCCAAGCAGCTCCGCTATGCGATCCCGTTCCGGCCGGCGCACGAGGCGGTCGAACTGCTCGCCTCCCGCCGCGGGGCGCTGCTGTGCTACGGCGACGACGGCGAGAAGTTCGGCTTGTGGCCCGAGACCGACGTCTGGGTCTGGAAGAAGGGCTGGCTGCGCGAGTTCTTCCGCCTGCTGGGCGAGCGGGCCGATGCCGTCGAGCTGGTGCACCCGTCCGAGGCGCTGGCCGACCCGGGCGCGTGCCAGGGGCGCGTCTACCTGCCGACGGCGAGCTACTACGAGATGGGCGAGTGGTCGTTGCCGGTGGCCGCGGGACGCCGGCTGATGCGGCTCAAGCAGCGCTTCGAGGGGGAGGGGACGTGGGAGGAGATCGGCCCCTTCCTCCGGGGCGGCATCTGGCAGAACTTCCTGGCCAAGTATCCGGAGGCCAACCGTCTGCACAAGCGGATGCTGCGCGTCTCGCGCAAGGTCGAGGAGGCGGTCCGGCGCGATCCGCTCTACCCGCGCGCCATCGGCCAGGAGACCCAGCAGGCGCGGCTCGAGCTGTACCGCGGGCAGTGCAACTGTCCCTACTGGCACGGACTGTTCGGCGGCCTGTACCTGCCGCACCTGCGGGGCGCCGTGCACACGCACCTCGTCCGGGCGGAGAAGATGGCCGATCCCTGCCCCGTGCCGCGGCTCTCGGTCCTCGACTGGGACCTGGACGGTTCCCCCGAGGTGATCCTCGAGTCGTCGTCGCTCACGGCGATCGTCAAGCCGCACCTGTCCGGCGCGCTGGAGATCCTCGACCTGCGCGAGAAGGGAGTCGATCTGATCGACACCCTCGCGCGCCGGCCCGAGATCTACCACGACGAGGTGCCCGCGGCGGTGGAGGCGGCGAAGCACGCGCCGACGCTGGGCAGCGGGGAGCACGGGATCGCTTCGATCCACGACCGCGTGCGCAAGGCCGATCCCCGGCTGCTCGACCTGCTGCGCTACGATCGTCTTCCCCGCCACGCGCTGCTCGACTGGCTGCTCCCGCCGGACGCCTCGTTCGACGCGTGGCGGGAGGAGCGGTGCGACGGCTGGCTGCCGCCGGACGCCTTCCGCCTCGGCGTGCTCCAGGCCGACCCGCAGCGGCCGGCGGAGACGCTGCTGCGCGGCGAACCGGTCGCGGCGTGGGGGCCCGTGCGGATCGACAAGGCGATCGTCCTCGACCCCGGCGGCCGGGCGATCGAGGCGCGCTGGACGTTGGGACGGCCGCCGGGCGCCCCGCCGGTCGCGGCGCGGTTCGCGACCGAGTTGACGCTGACGCTGCCCGAGGAACCCGGGGCGCCGCGCGGCTTCGCCTTCGATGACCCGCCGGCCGGCCCGGAGGTCCCGACGGCGCTGGAGTCGACCGGCGCGCTGGAGGGCGTGCGCCGCCTGCGCCTGCTGGCCGACCACGCGGGCTTCGAGATCGTGCTGGCGCCGTCGCCCGCCGCCGATCTGTGGCGGCGGCCGGTCGAGACGGTCAGCCAGTCCGAGGAAGGGTTCGAATCGGTGTTCCAGGGCTCGAACCTGCTCTTCGTCTGGCCCGTCGTGCAGTTGTCCTCCGAGGCTCCGGCCGTCTTCTCGCTGCGGCTCTCGGCCGTCTTCCGATGACCGCGACCGACGACGCCGCCGGACCGCCGCCCGAGGCCTGCCTCGGCCCGACGCCGTATCTCGAGAGCGAGGCGCCCGAGATCGTCGCCCTGGCGGCGGAGTCGCGCCGGGAGACGCCGGCGGCGACGGCGGCGGCGCTGTTCGAGCGGGTGCGGGACGGCGTGCGCTACGACCCGACCGCGGCCCTCGACGGCCGCGACTCGTACCGCGCCACGCGCGTCCTCGCCCGCCGTCGCGGCTATTGCGTGCAGAAGGCCGTCCTGCTCGCCGCCCTCGCCCGCGCCGCCGGCATCCCCGCGCGGCTCGGCTTCGCCGACGTCCGCAACCACCAGAGCCCGGCGTGGCTGCGCGAGGTGATGGGCACCGACGTGTTCCTGTTCCACGGCTACGTCGAGTTCTTCCTCGACGGACGCTGGGTCAAGGCCACCCCGGCCTTCGACGCCGCGTCCGCCCGCAAGGCCGGCGTCCTCCCCGTCACCCTCGACGGCACCCGCGACGCGATGCTCCAGCCGGTCGACCCGCGGGGACAGCCGTACATCGAGTACCTGCGCGACCGCGGGTCGTACGCCGACCTGCCGATCGAAGAGATCGAACGCTCGTTCCGCGAATTCTATCGGTTGCCGGCCGGACGGTTGCCGGCCGGAGACGCCGAGCCCCCTAGCCGGCGCCATTGATCCTCACGCGCGGGTACTCGCCCGTCTCCGGGTCGAACCAGACCTGGAAGAAGCACGTGCCGCCGTCGAGCACCATCACCAGGTGCTCCTCGTCCCGATCCAGGAAATTGGAAGGGTTGCAGTAGAAATTGGCGTAGACGAGCCGCCGCTGGCCGGAAACCACGCCCACCACCTGCACGCCGTAGCGGTCCCACGCCGCGTCGGGTCGGTCCCCCGACAACACCCGGCGCAGGCTTCCGGCGATCTCCTTGCCGCGGCGGTCGCGGTCGGCTTCGAGCCGGGCCGGCAGGCCGGCGAGCAGGCGGTCGAGGTCGTCCCGGGTCGGCGTCCAGACCGCGTCCACCGGACGGCTGTCGGGCAGGAGGAAGCTGCCGACGAACGACTGTGCCCTCGACACCGGGAAGAAGACCACCCGGAACGGTTCGCCGGCTGCCCGGCCGCCGTCGGGTCCGGAAACCGCGGCCGGCCCGCCGCCGGCCGCCGCATCCGGCTCTCCGGGTGCGGGGCTTGCCGAGCCGGCATCCGGCGGCGGCACGGCGGCGACGTCCTCCGGTCCGCCGGCGTCGGACGGGGGAGTTTCCTTGCGGCAGCCTGGAACGAGCAGCAGGGCGAGCGCCAGGAGCGGCAGGGTCCTCTGCGGGGACATCGTCTCCTCCTCACTCAACACACCGATATCACGTCGTTCGCGGCGGCTCAAACGTCGCGGCGCCGCGGCGTTCGGGAGCGATCGGTTGAATGGCGCGGGCCGGCGGTCCGTCCGAAGCCCGGTCGGCGCCGCGGGGGGACCCCCGGGGACTTCCCGGAGTTGGACCGGACGGCGGTCGACGCTAGATTGACCGGGCAGGGAGGTCGTCATGGCGCATCATCGGTGGATCCTGGGAGCGATGTTGGGAGTGCTGCTGGCCGCGGCGCCGGCGCAGGCCCAGAAGGTGTACGTCAACGGGGTCGATTGCACGGGGCTGGTCGGCGCGCGGTTCGAAGGGGCGACGGTGACCTTCGACGAGCAGGGGAACATCCGGATCGATGCCCCCGGCTACCGGGTACAGGTGATCCAGCCGGGCGGTTCGGGCGGCGCGGCGCCGGCGCCCGGCGCGACGACGACGACGACGACCACGACGACGACCGGCGGCAGCACGACCCGCACGACGGCCGGCGGCGGCCAGACGGTGGTCTACAGCGACTCCGGGCGCGCGATCACGACCGGCACGGCGAGCTATAATCCGCCGATCGTCGAGCAGACGACGACCACGGTCGTGACGACGACGACCGG
>JAAZOP010000005.1 GCA_012797735.1 Myxococcales bacterium | reverse complement strand
TCCGTCGGTCGAGGCGTCTGCGCCGGTGCGCCACTCGACGGCCGCGCCTCGGCCCCCATCGTCCCCGCCGCCGGCCCCGGCCCGGGGACGGACGCCGGTGCGCCCTCCCCGCCGCCGGCCTCCGCCAGCAGCCGCCCCACCAGCCCGCGCAGCGCCTCGACCTCCTCCGCCACCGCGAACGGTACGCACGGGTCCGCCGTGCGCGCCGCCAGCACCTCCTCGGCCCGGTCGACCAGACACCAGCGCGCCAGCGGTCGCAACGCGACTGCACCCACCTCCCGCCGGCACGCCTCGATCCGCGCCGCCCACGGCGCCGCCGGCGTTCCCGCGGGCCGCAGCAGTTCCGGCGGCGCGTCCGGCCACGCCGCCAACCACCGGCGACACAGCTCCTCGTCGGGACCGCCCGCGAATCCGTACTGCCGGTGGAACCCGAACACTGCCACGCCGAACCGCTGGCGCTGCCGCAAGCCGAAGTTCCGAAATGCCTCCGCCCCCGCCTCCACCGCCTGCTTCCAGCGCTCGCCGCAAGCCGCCACGGCCGGGTCCTGGGCCCCGAGCCGGCCGAGGTCCGTGCCGGTCTCGGCGGCGCGTCGCAGGGCCTGCGTCGCACACTCCACCGCCTCCGGCGCGACGGCCAGTTCGAGCAGGAACTTGGTGCAGTCCTCGGTGATTGCCGGCGCCGCCCGCCGGATCGCGTCCCGCTTCGCCAGCGTGGCCAGGTCGGGCGACTCGCCGGCGATCGGCCGCGCCAATGCTTCCAGCGCGAGCGCGCAGAGCTGTGTCAGGTCCGCGGCGCCCTGCGCCGGCCCCTCCGGCGGCGGCGGGACCAGGTTCTGCGCCGGCACCGGCTCCATCGCCGGCGGGGGCGGCGCGACCGGCGCCTCGCCCGGCAGCGCCGCCGCCGGCGCCGCGATCGCCTGCAGCGGCACGCAGTTCGGCCCGTCCGGTCGGTACCCCTCTTCGCAGGCGCACGCCGGCTCGCGTCGCACCACCACGCACTTGCCGTGTCCCGAGCAACTCACCCCTTCGCACAACGCAGCGTTCTCGGCCGACCGGCAGGCGACTCCCCCCCATCCGAAGATCAGCAGCGCCCCGATTCGGATTCCGATTCCAGTCCTCATGCCCACCTCCCCTCCGCTTTCCGTTCCTCTCGGTTCCGCCCCCGCCGCCGGTATCCCCCGGCCAGGATCGTCGCCAGGACCAGCACGCCGGCGACGCCGTTTCCGTTTCTGTCCCCCGGGAGCGCGCACCGGCAACCCCCACCCGCCCCCCGCGCGCCGCCTCGACTCGTGTGGTCTTCGCCCGGCGCAGCAGCCGTCGCGGCATCCGGAGGCGGCGCGGTCGGCCCCGTCGCCGCGGCGCGGGCGTCGATCTCCGGCGCGGCGCCGCGAACTCCAATGGCGTCGCCGCCGGCCGGGGGCTCGCCGTCCGGTGCGGCCTCCTCTTCCTCCAGGAGCTGCACGCCGGAGCGCGAGGCGGTGTCGCCGGCGACGACGCCGAGGATCGCCCCGGGCAACGGCACGTCGCGCTCTTCCGCCCAACGCCGCAACGCCTCGCCGCTCGCCGCCGATTCCGCGGCCCCCGCCGCCAGCGGATGGAACCGCCGCACCAAGCCTTTCCCGTAGAGCGTCAGCGAGTGAAAGCCGACGGGGAACTGCGACGTCGCCGAGAAGATGTGCTGGACGACCCCGCCGCGCTTCCCGGCCCAGTTGAGGTGCAGGTGTCCCGAGAGCACCCCGTGCACCTGCGCGTGACGCTCGAGCAGCGCGTCGAGCGCCGCGGCGTCCCGGATCCGCGCGTAGGTCGCCGCATCGCCGAGCAGCGCCGACAGCGGATGGGGCAGCCAGGGGTGGTGCAAGGCCAGCAACGTCGGCCGCGCGGGCTCCGCCGCCAGCCGCTCCTCGAGCCATCCCCGCTGCTCGTCGCCCAGTTCCCCCCAGTTCTCGCCGGGGACGGTCGTCACCAGGAGGACGATCCGCCACGGACCGAGCGTCAACTCGCCGCGCACCCCGTCGTAGCGGCAGGTCGCATCGTCCAGCGCGGCGACCGTTTCGGCGAACCGCGTCGCCCAGCTCCCGTCCCATCCCTCGTGGTTTCCCGGCACGAGGCACAACGGCAGGTCCCCCGTGGCGGACTGCTGGAGCAGGCGCCAGGTTTCCGGCACCGGGCGCTGGGCGAAATCGCCGAGCACCACGATCGCTTGCGGCATCTCCGCGGGGAAGGCCGCCGCCCGCTCCCGCACCTCGGCCAGCACCGCCGAGTAGATCCGATTCGCGGCGGAGAGCCGCCGGATGCCGTCCGGGCACTCCTGGACTTCCGGGGCGCAGAGGTGGATGTCGGCCAACACCCACAGCACGCCGACCGGCTCGCCCGGCGGCGGGTCGCGGGTGGTCAACACGCCGCCGGGACCGTCCTCCCCGTCGCCGAGCCGGTACTCGTAGCGGGTCCCCGGCGCGAGGCCGCCGACCTCCAGCGTGTGGTACCGCGCCGGCGCGTCGTCCGTCTCGAAGACCCGCCATTCCTCCTCGACCCCCGCCGCCCGGACCCGGGCCCTCGTCGGCCCGGGCGCGTCGCTGCGCCAGGCGAAGGCGGCGTCCGCGGTGCCGACCGAGGCGACCTCGGCCGGCTCGGCTCGACCGCTCCCCGCGGCCAGCAGCGTCGCGGCAACCCACAGCGTCGTCCGGGCGGTTCGACCCACGCCCGCCACGCTAGCGGACGCCCCGCGGGCGATCAACCGCCGGGTGCCCCGGCCGATCTCCAGGGCCTCGCCAGGGTCGCCGCCGCCCATGCCTGACGGGCTCCAGGCTCCGGGCTCGAGGCTGCAGGCCGGCGGAATCACGATCGACCTGTCGCTCCTGGAGCCTGCCCAGAAAATCGCCCGTCCTCTGCACGTCCGCCCAGCGTTTTCGTGATTCGCGGATGGCCCGCCAGGGCCGTGGGCAACGGAAGCCTTGCGCCGGCCGGCGATGCGGACTTCGGCGACACCCTGGGCCGATCTCGCCGGCGTTGGCGTCGGGAAGGACCTTGGCGTATTCTCCGTCCGCCATGCACCGGTCTCCATCCCGACGAGTCGCCTGGCTCCTGGCCTGCTCCGCGGCCCTCGGCTGCGGCGCCAAGACCGAGATCTTCCAACCGGACGCGGAACCCCCCGACGTGCCGCAACCCGGGCCGGAGCTGTGCAACGGCCTCAACGACGACTTCGACGAGGACGACGAGGTCGACGAGGACTTCCGCGACGAGGTGGGGCGCTACGTCCACGACGAGCACTGCGGGAGCTGCGGTCGGGCCTGCGCGGGCGCGATCGAACACGCCACGACCGTGGCCTGTCGGCTGGTCGGCGAGGTCCCGATGTGCGGGGCGACGGCCTGCCAGCCCGGCTGGGCGCCGACCGACACCGGCCGCTGCGTCCCGTGGGACGCCCACCTGTGTCTTCCCTGCCTCGACGACGGCGACTGCGGCGCGTTCGCCGGCGCGCGCTGCGCCTCCCTCGGCGGAGAAGCGCGCTGCACCGTGGCCTGCGAGACCGGCGGGGCGGGGTGCCCCGGTGGCTACGTCTGCCGCGACGGGCTGTGCCGGCCCCCCGGCGGGTCGTGCCGCTGCGAGGCAGGCGAGTTCTTCACCGTCTCGTGCAACCTCGAACAGCCCGACGGTACCGATTGCCTCGGCACCGCCGTCTGCGACGACGGCGAGCTGTCCGAATGCGCCGGCACGGACGAGATCTGCGACGGCCGCGACAACAACTGCGACGGCCGCACCGACGAGGGTTACCGCGACGAACGAGGACAGTACTCGCTCGACCCCCACAACTGCGGCGCCTGCGGCGTCGATTGCTCGGCCACCGTCCTCCCCGACGGCGACCTCGTCTGCGGCGGCGACCCGTACGGCCCCCGCTGCGTCCTGCTCTGCGCCGAGACGCTCGATGGAATCCAGGTCGGCGACCACCTCGACGCCGACCTGATCATCGGCAACGGCTGCGAATGCACCGTCGGCAACCTCGTCGATGAGGCGGGTCCGGTCCACGCCGCCGGCCAGGACCTCGACGTGGACTGCGACGGCGCCGACGGCGACGTGCCGAACTCGCTCTACGTCGCCCCCGACGGCGACGACGCCAACCCCGGTTCCCCGCTGTACCCGCTGCGGACGATCGGCGAAGGAGTGCGGCGCGCGGCCGAGTCGCTGGCGTCCGCCCGGCCGACCCCCGACGTCTTCGTGGCCGCCGGAACCTACGCCGAGGTGGTGCGGGTTCCCGACGGGGTCCGCCTGCACGGCGGCTACCGCAACGACTTCCTCGGGCTGGAACCGGACGCCTTCATCACCCAGGTCGTGGCGCCCGAGGCGAGCGACGCGCCCGGCGGCGCGGCCCTCGTCCTGGAAGACGGGGCGGGCACGACCGCGACCGTGGTCGAAGGGCTCCACATCCGCGGAAGCGACGCCCCTGCGGCGGGACGACCGGCCTTCGGGGCGTTCCTCCGCGCGCCCGGTCCCGAACTCGTCCTGCGCTACCTCGAGATCCGCTCCGGCCAGGGCGGCGCGGGAACCCACGGCACCTTCGGCGCCGCCGGAGCGGCCCCGAGCGTCGCGGCCCAGGCCGGCGAGCCGCCCCGCGGAGCCGTCGAAGACACCGCCCACGAGTGCCGGCCCGATGCGGCGAACATCGTCCGGGGCGGTCGCGGCGGCAGCAACGTGTGCGGCGGCGCCGACGTTTCCGGCGGCGCCGGCGGCGACGCCGACTGTCCGGTCTTCGGGACCGTCGCGGCGGGCGGCGCCGCCGGCCGGAACGGCCCCGGCGGCGCCACCGGTGG
>JAAZOP010000415.1 GCA_012797735.1 Myxococcales bacterium | reverse complement strand
GTGCCGAGCCAGCGCAGCTCCAACGCCGCGCCGGCCGCGTCGCCGGTTCGCGGCCGCAGGCCGGCCGGCGGGCGCCGGCGCGGGAACAGCCGTTCGTAGATCACGTCCCCTCCGCCAGCCCGGCACGCAGCCCCGCCAGGACCTCGGCGTGCCGCGTCCCGTTGCTCGCCGCGTACGCCGCCGGCGTGCGGACGTCGGGGCGGTTGTACGGAATCGGCGCGCCGGCGGCGTCGGTCAGCATCCCGCCCGCCTCGCGGATCAGGATCTCGGGGGCGGCGAGGTCCCATTCCTTGGTGCCGCCGCCGAGGTGCACGTAGAGGTCGGCCTCCCCGGTGGCGAGGCGGAACATCTTGAGGCCGACGGAGCCGCAGGGCGTTTCGTGGGCCAGGCCGAGGCGGGCCCGGAGGGCGTCGATCTTCGCCGAGCGGTGCGAGCGGGAGACGAGCAGGCGGAACTCGGCGAGGTCGCGGCGCTCCGAGACGCGCAGGCGGCGCGTGCCGCCGGCGTCCTCAGCCCACGCCCCCCCGCCGCGCCGGGCGCGGATCAGCGTGCCGGAGACCGGGTGCAGGATCGCCCCGGCCGCCGGGCGCCCCTCCTCGACCAGCGCGATCATGATCACGAACTCGCCGTTGCGGGCGACGAACTCCTTGGTGCCGTCGAGCGGGTCGACGAGCCAGAGGCGGGGACGGCCGAGGCGGGCGAGGTCGTCGGCGGACTCCTCGGCGAGGATCGCGTCGCCGGGGAACGCACGACGCAGCGCCTCGACGATCAACGTGTTGGCCTCCTTGTCCGCGGCGGTGACCGGGTCGTCGCGGCCCTTCCATTCCAGGCCGACGTCGTCGCCGCCGGCGTACCAGCGGAGCACGACCTCGGCCGCGCGGCGGGCCAGCTCCGCCGCGACGCGCTCCTCCCGGACCCATCGTTCCGCCGGTTCGGACATCGCGCTTGACTCCCGTCCCGCCCCGCTCGACGCTACCCCCGGTCGGCGCCGTTCCGGCGCCGCCCGGAGGCTACCATGGACGCCGTGCGACTACGAAGTCTGGTGGGCAAGCGGGTGCTGTTCCAGTTCGACACCGGCTCGCAGGTCGTCGGCAGGCTGGCGCGCTGCCTGCCGGACCTGGGCGCGGTGCATCTGGTGGAGGTCGAGCAGGCCGCGTTGATCTCCCGCGAGGGGGTGCTGCTGCGCGAGGTGCCGTCGTATCCCTTCATCCCGGCGACGCCGGTGTCGGTGGCGGAAGTCTGAGCGCCGCTCCGGGCCCGGGGTCGGGGCCAGGGCCTCGCCAAAGTCGCCGCCGCCAATACTTGCCCCGAAGATCGCCCGTCCCCTGCACATCCACCCAGCGTTTTCGTGATTCGCGGATGGCCCGCCAGGGCGGTGGGGAACTGAAGCCTCGCGCCGGCCGGCGATGCGGACTTCGGTGACACCCTGGGGGGCGGGAACGCTTGCCTGCCGGCCGCCCGTTGCGCGACGATCGGGCGGCGCCAAGCGCCGGAGGAGGTCAACGCGATGGGCGGACGCAATTCGATACCGGTCGGGCTGCTGCTGGGACTCGGGTGCTGGTCGATGGCTTGGGCTTGCGGTCCCACCTACGCACCTCCGGTGCGGAGCCCGAACTACGGGCCGCCGGGGCGGTTGCACCAGGGTGAAGTTGAGTTGGGCGGAGCCCTCACCATCCCGTACCTCACCGGCGGGCCGATGCTCGGCATCGCCGGTCTCGACGAGTTGTCGGTCGAGATCGGGGGGGAGATGGCGGCCGTCGCCGGCGGCGAGGAAGGGGAGGGAGGTTGGGGCCTCGGCTGGCTCGGCCTCCGCGTCACGCCGCTCGACAGCACACTGTCCGACATGCTCCGGCTGTCGCTCGACTTTGAGGGCGGCGCCGGCGTGGGCGTCGGCGGATCGTTGTGCGGCAACACCACGAGCCACGATGAGTGGGCCCCGGAGTGTCCGTCGGGGGCCGAGTGGGACGGCGTGAGCTGGGCGAATCGCCGGGCCTACGGCGGATACGTCGGCGCCGGCATCGGCCTGCACATCTCGAGCTTCTTCTCCACCTACCTCCGAACGCGCTGGCAGTTCACCGACGCCGAGCGGATCCCCTGGACGGTCTGGCACAGCACGGTGGTCGGCGTCGATTTCCTGCTCGGGGATGTCTTCAACATCTACCTTGCCTACGGGATGGGCGGCTACTTCAACGAGTACGACGAGATCCCGGTCTGGCCGATCCTGTTCGACCTCGGCATGGGCCTGAAGTTCGACGCTTTCTCGTCCGACGACCGGCCGGCCGTGGCGGTTGCCGGGCCAGGGTCGCGCGGCTAGGCTTCGTGCGGGGCGGAACGGAGGTGCGGCATGCGAGGCGAACGAAACACGGCGGCGTGGGTGACGGCGGCGATCTGGGCGGCGGTGTGCCTGGCCCTCGGCGCCGGCTGTTCCCCGAGCGACGACACGGTGCCGGATGCGCGCGACGACGCCGGCGCGTCCGAGGACGCCGACGTCCTGCCGGACGACGGCGACGCAACGGACGCCGACGCGTCGGACGCCGAGACGAGCGGCTCCGATCCGCGGCTCGCCAGCGTTTCGCCCCCGAGCGGTCCGACGGCGGGCGGGACGCTGGTGACGCTGTACGGCGAGAACTTCGCCGCCGACGCCGCCGTCACGTTCGACGGCCTGGCCTGCACCGGCCTGGTGGTCCACACGGCGCGGCGGATGACCTGCCGCACGCCGGCGCACGCCGCCGGCGCGGTCGACGTGACGGTCGTCAACACCGACGGCCGCTCGGCGACGCTCGCCGCCGCGTTCGAGTACGACGACGCGGCGACGCCGCGGGTCAACTGGTGCATCCTGCACTACCCGCCCGAGCTGTGGGTCGAGCCGGACGCGGCGGCCGGGCCGATCTACGGCCGCGTCTACGTCGAGTCGGTCACGCCGGGCGCCGGCGCGGGCGCCGGGGTGCGCGGCCAGATCGGCATCGGCGTCCTCGGCTCCGACCCCGCCGGCTGGACCTGGGCCGAGGCGACCTACAACGTCGATGTCGACGGCATCGTCCCCGGCGACCGCGCGAACGACGAGTACGCGGCGTCGTTGCTGGGACGCGCCGAGGGCGACTACTACTATGCCTACCGGTTCAGCCTCGACGACGGCGAGACCTGGCTGCTGTGCGACCGCACCGGCTCGGACGACGGCTTCGACGTCGCGCTCGCCGGGACCCTGCACGTCCTGCCCGCGCCGCCGCCGTCGATCGCCTGGTGCGCGATCGACCGGCCGGCGGCGGCGACGGCCGAGAAGGGCGGTGATCCGGTGGCGGTCTTCGCCCGCGTCCACGTGCCGCGCGTCACCGCCGGCGTCGGTCCGGGCCCCGGCGTGACCGCCGAGCTGGGGCGCGGTGTTTCCGGCGTCGCTCCCGACGCGGCCGGCTGGACCTGGACCGCGATGACCTACGTCGCCGACATCGACGGTCTGGTGCCCGGCGACCTCGCGAACGACGAATACCAGGGGGCGCTCGCCGCGCCCGACGATGCCGGCGAGTACCTCTACGCCGCCCGCTTCTCGCTCGACGGGGGCACGACCTGGACCTACTGCGACACCGCCGGACCGATCTACTCCGAGGTCACCGCCGGCCGGCTCACCGTCACCGAACCCGGCACCGGGCCGCTCGTCGGCTGGTGCAACCTCCAGTGGCCGTCGTCGCTGACGGTCGCCGCCGGCGCGACGAGCGAGCCCGTCTACGGTCGCGTGTGGGCCGCCGGCGTCACTCCGGGCGCGGGACGCGGCGCCGGGATCCGCGGCCAGGTCGGCTACGGCAGCCCCTCCGCCGATCCGGCGACGTGGACCTGGACCGAGGCGGACTTCAACGTCGATGTCGACGGGCTCGCGCCGGGCGACCTGGCGAACGACGAATACTGGCAACGGCTCACCGCGACGACCCCGGGCACCTACGCCTACGCCTATCGCTTCACGATGGACGACGGCCGGTCGTGGCGCTACTGCGACCTCGACGGCGCGGCGGTGGGCGAGTTCTCGATCGCCCAGGCCGGGACGTTGACCGTCGAGTGAGCACGAACGGCGGAGGACGCGGAGGCCGTCCGGAAGAGGTCGGCCCGCGCAGCGCTGTGTCGAACCGCGCGGCGCGGCCTTGCGCTATGCTCTCGCCGTGTCCGCCGGCGCGCCGCGATACGACGACGTGCACCTGACGCTGAGCCTGACCCACGACTGCAATCTGCGCTGCCGCTACTGCTACGGCGGCGCGAAGTCCCGCCGGCACATGTCCCTCGCCACGGCGCGCCGGGCGCTGGACCTGGCCCTGGCCCGCACCGCCGCGCGTGGCGGTGCTGGTCGCGCGCACCTGCTCGCTGCCCGCGGAGTGCCGGGAATGCGCCGTCGCTCCGCGCTGCCGCCACCGCTGCGCCTGCGCCAACTTGGCCCTGACCGGTGCGATCGACACGCCGTCGGAGACGCTGTGCTTCCACGAGCAACTCGCGATCCGCACCGCCGACGCCGCCGCGGCATCGCTGTTCGCCGAGCGCAACCCGGCGTTCCTGCGCCGGCACTATCCCGAGGCATGCCGGTAGGTCCGCGCAGGGTTCCGCGGCGGGTTCCTCCGCGCTTCCGCGGTTCGTGCGGTCCCGAGGAAGGTCCTT
>JAAZOP010000414.1 GCA_012797735.1 Myxococcales bacterium | reverse complement strand
GTCTGGGGCCTGTCGTTCAAGCCGGAAACCGACGACATGCGCGAGGCGCCGTCGATCGCCGTCGTCGGCGCGCTGACCGAGGCGGGCGTCCAGGTCGCGGCGCACGACCCCGTGGCGATCGACAACGCCCGCGCCGTGCTGCCCGCCGGCGTGGAATTCACCGCGGACGAGTACGCCGCCGCCGGCGCCGACGCGCTGGTGATCTGCACCGAGTGGCAGGGCTACCGCACGCCGGACTTCGACCGCCTCCGCGCGACGATGAGGGCCCCGCGGATCTTCGACGGCCGGAACCTGTACGCGAAGTTCAACCTGGCGGAGGCGGGTTTCGAGTACTACGGCATCGGCACCGGCGCCGCGCTGCCCGTCTGAGGCGTCCGCCCGCCGCCTACGGGCCGGCTCCCCCCTTGCGTGCCCGATAGCAGTCGCGACAGTAGTATTCCTTGCCTTCGATCGGCCGGAACGGGAGCTGCGTCTCCGCGCCGCACTGCGCGCAGGTCGCCGGGTAGGTCGGGCGCCGCGACTGGCTGCGCGTCGGGTCGGCCGCCACGTCGTACTCGCGGAACGCCGGACTGCGGTACTCCCCCCCGAACGCCGCCGCGCTCGGCGACGGACCCGCCTGGAACGACGGCGCCCGGTAGACCTGGCTCTCCGCTCCCCGCTGCCGCTCGCGACGCTCCCGGCGGCAATCCGGGCACCGCTTCGGCGGCGACTGGAACCCCTTCTGCTGGTAGAACTCCTGCTCCCCGGCGGTGAACACGAAGGTCTTTCCGCACACCGCGCACACGACGTTCTGATCGGTACCGCTCATCTCGCCTCCCGTCGTCTCACGAAGGACTCGCCACGCTGGACCAGAGGTGGAAACGAATGCGCCGCACGGCAGGATCCGGAAGCCGCTCTCCAACCCGACCCGCCGCCGCCGGCCCTCGCCCGGCGCCGCGGCGGATCGCACAACGCACGGTAACCTACGAGCCGCGCCCGGCCGTGTCAAGACCGGCCTCCCGGACCCTCCGCGTGTAAGGTCCGTTCCGGGGCGGCGAAACGGTGATGCAGCGGCCCCGCGGGGCCGGCGAAAGGAGAGGAACCGATGCGCATCTTGGGGTTACTGTCGCTGGTCGCCGCCGCCGGCATCGCCGGTTGCGACGACGACGACCCGGGGGAGCAGACCGGGCGGCCCTGCACGACGGTCGATGACTGCTACCCGGACATCGACCACGCCGCGCTCCAGGGCGAGGTCGTCTGCATGGACCGCGTGCCGGGCGGCTACTGCACGCACCACTGCGTCGTCGATGACGACTGCTGCGCGGTGGCCGGCGAGTGCGACACGGAGTTCCCGCAGGTCTGCGCGCCGTTCGAGTCGACCGGCGAGTACTTCTGCTTCCTGAGCTGCGAGGGGGTCGCGGACGAGGCGGCGTGGTGTCACGAGGGGGCCGGCGAGGCCTTCAACTGCCGCTCGACCGGCGGCGGCTCGACGAACCGCAAGGTCTGCGTCCCCTAGCCGCGCCGTCAGGGTGCGATGAAGTCGTAGCCCACGCGGACCCGCAACTCCCCGCCCTGCGGCGGCGCGGAGGCGAAGTTCAGCGTCTCCAGCCGCCGGACGATGCACTGCGTGACGCCGGACGCCTCGAGGCTCGCGTCGGCCGAGAGCACCTCGATCTGCACGCCCCCCTGCGGGTTCACGGTGACCACCAGCCGGACGCTGCCGGCGATCGTCGGGTCGCGGGGCAGCGCCTGGTTGTAGCACGCCTCGACCAGCCGCCGCTTGCGTTCGAGCGCGGCGCGGAAGACGTTGCCGCTCATGACCCCCGGCGAGTCGAGGCGGTCGGTCTGCGTCGTGCGCACCGTCCCGGCGACGATCGCCTGCGGCGCGACGTCGGTCGCGTCGCCGCGGTCGGGAACGACCGCCGGCGTGCCGGCGGCCGGACCGGGACCCACGGGACCCACCGCCGGTCCCGCCGCCACCGCGCCCGTGTACGTGGTGTATCCGCCTTCGTTGCCGCCGTCGCCGACGACCGTCGTGCCCGCCAGCGACTCGCGCAGGTTGACGATCGATCCGGACGTCCCGTCGAACGGCTCGCCGACGTCCAGCGCCGGACCGTGGCCGCCGGCCAGGATGTTCCGCAGTTCCAGCGCCTGGCCCAGGCGGTCGCCGAGCTTCGCCAGCTCGCGGTCCGTCAGCGAATCGTCCCCGAACGAGTGTCGCGCGGCGGGCGGGGCCGG
>JAAZOP010000413.1 GCA_012797735.1 Myxococcales bacterium | reverse complement strand
GTCGCCGCAGCACGGGGCGGCGGGCGCCGCCGCGGCGCGCTCCGCCAGCGCGACGACGTACGCGCCGGCCCCGAACCCGACCATCGGCACCGCCCCCTGGTAGTCCGAGGAAGCCGCGTCGTGCAGCTCGGCGATCAGGTGCTGGTTGCGGACCGCCTGGCCGGTGATCCAGTCCAGCAGGTCGGCCGCCACGCCGGCGCGTCCCGCGCGGCGGAAGGCGATCGCGGACCGCAGATCGATCACGACCCACTCCTGCGAGTCGTACCAGCCGCCGTCGTCGTTCCGGAAGAACCCGCGACCGGAGGGCGGGGTGAGGTGCAGGAGGAAGCCGTCGAGGGTCGCCTGGCCGACGGGGCCGTCGGGACGGACCAGGCCCCAGTCGAGCGCCTCGACGACGGCCGCATCGCGGTAGCCCGCGCCGGAGAGGAGTTCCTCGTAGCTCTGCGCCAGGGAGAAGTCCGGCGCGACGAGATGCTCGATCACCGCGTCGCGGATGCCGAGCGCCGCGGCTTCCCAGGCGTCGGCGAGCGCGCTCTCGCCGCGGCGCCGGGCCAGCCGGGACGCCTCGCACAGGCCGCGCGCCGCCGCCAGCGAGGTGTAGGCGTAGCGCTTCTGGCGACCGTTCCAGTGCACCTCCCAGATCGAGGAATCGGCGGAGATCAACCCGGTGGCCGGGTCGCGCAGTGCGACCAGCACCTCGGCGATCTCGTCGCGGATCGCGGGCCAGTACCCCTCCCAGAACCCGTCGCCCCCCGCCGCGACGTACTCGCCCAGCGCCCACAGGAACAGCCCGAAGCCGTCGAACTCGATGTTCGGCCCGTTCTCGTTCCAGTCGCTCTCCTCGACGCCGTTGCCGAAGTACCGCGTGACGCTCAGGCGATGCGGCCGCCCGACGTACGATTCGTACTCCCCCGTCTGGCCTTCCAGGAGGAAGACGAAGCCGGCGCGGGCCTCCTCCCGGTGGCCGGCGTGGACGAGCCCGACGAGCGCGTAGCACATGTCGCGCAGCCAGGTGATGTTCCATTGGCCGGGCGGCAGCGAGGCGAGGATCTGTCCGCCGGCGGGCGCCGGCTCGCGCACCTGGGCCATCCGCAGCACGGCAGCCGACTGTCGCCAGACCGCCGTCTCGTCCGCCGACAGGCCGGCCGGAGGCGCGGCGTGCCACGCCTCCCAGCCGGCCAGTTCGTCGGCCAGCACCGCGCCCGCGTCCCGGCCCGCGAGCCAGTCGCGCAACCGGTTCCGGGCCGCCGCCGCGCTCCCCCCCGCGTCGAAACCGATCCCCACGCCCCATTCCACGGCGGCGCCCGCCGGCAGCGGCCCGAGATCGACCTGGAAGCCGGCCACCGCGTCGTCGCGCGTTCCCGAGTCGTCGGTGTCCACCAGGTCGGCGCCGGCGTTGACGGCGGACCAGGGGTTGTTCGGAGAGCAGGCGTGGCGCGAGGGGGTTCCGAACGGCCGGTAGGCGAACGCCGCGCCGCCCGGGCCGGTCTCGACGTACGAACCGTCGACCCCGTCCCAGACGATCCGCTCGCCGTCGGCGCCCGGCTCCGGGCGCCCGCTCCCGGCGTGGACGTTGTGGATCGAGAACAGCGACACGGCGCCGGAGGCGGACGATCCTTCGTTGACGACGCGGATCGTCATGCACAGCGCGGGACCCGGATGGTCCCAGGGGGCGAAGAAGTGCTGTTCGAGGCGCAGGCCGCGCCAGCGCTGGACGACGCGCATCACGCCGGTCCCGACGACGTAGTCGGCCTCGTCGACCGGGACCTCGGTCAGCCACGTCGCCGCGGTGCCGACCCGCACGCCGAAGTAGCTGTCGTAGAGGAAGTCCCGGGTCTGCGTCGCCGCCACGTCGGACGTCGGGTACTTGTAGAGGTGTTCGACGAACGAGTCGAGGCGGCGGGTCGCGAGGTCGTAGGTCGCCGCGCCGTACCCGTTGGTGGTGGTCATCTTGTCCCACGAATGGTGGGGCTGCGCCTCGGCCGCCGCCGTCCACAGCACCAGCGCCGTCCCCGCGATCGCGAATCGGCTCATCGAATCTTCCCTCCCCTCACGGGGTCCAGATCCCGCTCGCCCCGGCCGCCACCGGCAGCGTGACGGCGCCGCCGGACACGACGGCCGTGCCGCCGCGGAGGCGGTCGGTCAGCACGGTGCCGTCGGCGAGACCGAACGACGAGGGCAGGTACAACGTCTCGAAGACGGGGGCGTCGCCGCGATGGATCGTCACCAGCGCGACCTGCCCGGGGCCGGCGACGCGGGCGTAGGCCAGGAAGTCGGCGCCCGCCCGCAACGGCACCCGCGCGCCGCGGCGCAGCGCGACCGAGCCGGCGCGGGCGCGACCGACGGCCCGGACGTGGTCGAGCAGGCCCTGTTCGAGCGGCGACAGTTCGGGGCCGAAGCGCATCCGGCGGCGGTTGTCGGGGTCGCCCGCGCCGGGCATCCCGATCTCGTCGCCGTAGTAGATCAGCGGCGCCCCGGGCAGCGTCAGCAGGAAGGTGAACGCCCGCTTCATCCGCTCGTACGGGGCGGCGACGACGCCCGGTCCCGGCGGATCGTTCCAGCCCTGCTCGCGCGAGCCGCCGCCCCACAGGTCGGCGATGTCTCCGTTGGCGTGGGAGAAGGCCCGCGGCACGTCGTGGTTGCCGAGGAACGGGGACATCACGGTGCCAGGCGGGTAGAACCCCTCGTTGGCCCGCACGGCGGCCTCCAGGGCGTCGAGGCCCCGGCCGTGGCGCACGAGGGCGTCGAGGGCGGCCCAGAAGATCGGGAAGTCGAACTGCCCGTCGAGCGCGAACGGTCCGAGGAAGCCGCCGATCTCCCAGCGACCGTCCTCGCCGGTGAAGGTCTCGCCGACGAGGTAGAACCGGACGCCGGTGGTCTCGATCTCGCGCGCGATCTTCCCGGCCAGCCGCATCGTCACGGAGATCGGCATGTGCTTCACCGCGTCGCAGCGGAACCCGTCGAGGTTCGCGGCGCGGATCCACCACAGGGCGTCCTCGACGAACCGCACCGCCGCGTCGTGGTTCGTGAAGTCGAAGTCGGGCAGGTACGAGGCGAACCAGCAGTCGAGCTTGTGGGTTTCCCAGTCGCACCAGTCACGGCCGCAGACGCAGCTCCCGTCGCCGTTGAACCAGCCGTCGGCGCGATGGTCCCGCCAGTACGGGTGCTCCTCGTGGACGTGGTTCATCACCAGGTCGACCAGCACGCGGATCCCGCGGCGATGGGCCGCGGCGGTCAGCGCCCGCAGGTCGTCGAGGCTCCCGAAGCGCGGCTGCGTCGCCCGCGGGTCGCTCGGCCAGTAGCCGTGGTACCCGGTGTACTGGTGCGCGTCGGAGCCGGGGAATCCGCCGTCGGGGTTGTCGACCACCGGACTGAGCCACAGCGCCCGCACCCCCAGCTCGTCGAAGTACCCCTCCTCGATCGCCGCGGTGATGCCCGCCCAGTCGCCGCCCTGGTAGTTGGCCGGCGTCTCCACCCCCGGCGCGGGGGCGTCGTTGCCCGGGTCGCCGTTGCGGAACCGGTCGGTGAAGGCGAAGTAGATCACCGCGTCGTTCCAGTCGAACGCCTCCGCCTCGACCCACAGCGGCGCCCACAGCGGACGCGCGGCGCGCCCGGCCCGGTCCGACGCGAAGACCTCCACCGCGTACTTCCCCGGCTCCAATTCGAAGCGCTCCAGGGTCACCCGACCCGTTCGTTCGTCGAGCGTCACGTCGGCGGCGGCCGCCACGCCGTTCACCTCGACCCGCACCGAGTCCGGATCGAGTCCGGCGCGGTCGGCGCCGTCCACGTACTGCGCCGCGACCCACAGATCGCCCCGCCCCCGCGCCGGGTCCCAGTCCGTCGCCCAGTCCGCCAGCCGCAGCTCGGGCTCCCGGCAGTCCTCGACGATCAGGTCGGAGTTCTCCACCCCGCCGACCCACTTGCGGAACGGATTGTCCGGGTCGAGCAGCCACTCGCCGTCGCGCACGAACTTGTACCCGTACTCGCCGGGGCCCAACGACAGCACTACCTCGAACCGGCCGTCTCCGTCGTCGTCGCGCAGCGGATGCGCCGTCGTCGACCAGCCGTTGAACTCGCCGGCGATCGCCAGGTTGCGGACCGGGGAGGCGGAGCGGTACGTGACCACGACGTCGCAACTCCGCACCGGCGTCCCGCCGTCGGGGACGTCGAGGCCGTCGACGGGAACGTCCGCGTCGGCGTCCGCATCCGCGTCGGGGCCGCCGCCGTCGTCGGCCGCGTCGGGAGCGTCCGGAGACGGCTCGCCGGGCCCGCAGGCGGCGAGCAGCGGGAGGAACAGCCAGGGAACCAGCCGTTGTCGCGTCATGCTCCGCCAACCTTGCCTCGCCTTCGACCGGGTGGCAAGGGATGCCGCGCCGTATCCGTTCACCCGGGGGGGATCGCCCGGCCGCACATCTGCCGGAATTCGGCGGCTTCCCAGGCGCGGCCTCTGCGTCCCCCCCCGGAACCCCCGCGCATCGGCTCGGGCGCGACCCTCGCCGACGCGCCACTCGTCCTCCGGCCAGCCGTGCTGGAGGCCGTGAACGGGTACGGTGCGCCGACCCAGGACGGCGACGGCAGCGCGGAATTCCGGCCGGTTCCGGATTTCTTCCTCGACAATCGCCGATTTCGTCGCCAAGGTTCGGCCCAGGTCGCCGTCTGGAGCACAGGAGCCCACACGGCGACCGCAGATCGGGCCCCGGGGTGGTGCGTAGGGTGACTCCATCGGCCGGCGGTCCGAGCGACCGGCCGATGGCACGGAGCGCGGGACGACCGGAAGCGAAGTGAGGAGGAAACCATGAGTCGAGCGATTCGGATGCTGGTGCTGGTGGCGGTGACGGCGCTGGCGGCGCACTGCCGAACGGGGCGGACGAGCGACGCAGCGACGCCGCAGGGAGACCACGGGCCGGGGGTGTCGGACACGACCGACTGGTCGTCGGGGCGCACAAGCCGGGCGACGGACGCCGGCCCGTCGCCGTACCGGACGGCCCAGTGGACCGCGGGGGCGAAGTACACGGCCTGTCCGTACGCGCTGTGCGCTTCGCGGCAGGCGCCGGCCGGCGGGACGATCCGCGGCTGCGAGGCGGGGACGGCGCCGCCGGCGGAGCCGGAACCGTTCCACTTCCCCGAGGAGTACATGGGCAACCGGTGCGCCGACGGCGCCATGCTGCGGACGCGCGGATTCGCCGGCGCGATGCCGTCGCAACCGATGGCGATGGCGCCGCCGCCTCCGTCGCCGGTTTCCGTCGCGGCCCCCTCGGGCGGACGCGCACTGACAGAAGCCGAGGAGACGGAGGAGGGCAGCCTGTTGGCCGGGGCCGACGAGGTCTACGTGCTGGAGCGGGCCGAGCCGGCGGCTCCGGCGGACCGCGAAGCCGACGATCGCCAGAGCGGGGAACCGGGCGCCGAGCCGGCGCGGCCGACGCAGGGAACGCTGGCCGCGAAGAAGGCCGACGGCTCGGAGGCCGGCGAGTTCCCGCTCCGGCACACCGAGGTCACGGCGGAGGTTTCGGGCTACATCGCCAAGACGCTGGTCGAACAGCAGTACACGAATCCGTTCACCGAGGTGATCGAGGCGGTCTACACCTTCCCGCTGCCGTCCATGGCGGCGGTGAACGACTTCGTGATGCAGGTCGGCGAGCGGAAGATCGTGGGGATCGTCCGGCCGCGGGAGGAGGCCGAGCGGATCTACGCGCAGGCGCGCGCCCAGGGCTACACCGCCTCGCTGCTCACCCAGGAGCGGCAGAACATCTTCACCCAGAGCGTGGCGAACATCGAGCCGGGCGGCGCGGTGACGATCCGGATCACCTACTTCGAGAAACTGGCCTACGAGAACAAGCGGTACGAGTACATGTTCCCGATGGTGGTCGGCCCCCGCTACATCCCGGGCAACGCCCAGGGTGCGGTGGACGACGCGGCGAATCCGGCCGCACCGGCCGCGGCGACGCCCCCCGGCGGCGGCGGCACCGCCCCGCCCACCGACCGCGTGCCCGACGCCGACCGGATCACCCCGCCGGTGCTGCGGCCGGGCGAGCGTTCCGGGCACGACATCGGCGTCACCGTGCTGCTCGACGCCGGCCTCGAGATCCAGGAGTTGACGCCGGTGACCCACTGCGTCGAGGTCGAGGACATTTCCGGGTCCCGGAAGAAGGTGGTGCTGTCCCGCGCCGATTCGATCCCGAACCGCGACTTCGTCCTGCGGTGGAAGGTCGCCGGCGCCGAAACCCAGTTCGGCGTGCTGGCGCACAAGGGCGAGCAGGGCGGCTTCCTGACGCTGATGGTCCAGCCGCCCGAGGCGCCGACCGACGAGCAGGTGACGCCGCGCGAGATCACCTTCCTGATCGATATCTCCGGCTCCCAGATGGGGCTGCCGATCGCGATCTCCAAGGAAATCGTCCGCCGGGCGCTCGACGAGCTGCGGCCGGAGGATACGTTCAACATCTTCTTCTTCGAGAGCGGCAACGGGCAGCTCTGGGAGCGCCCGCGTCCCCGCACGCGGGAGAACGTCGAGGAGGCGAAACGCTTCATCGCCAACCTGTGCGGCGGCGGCGGCACCGAGATGCTCGCCGGACTGCAGCGCGCCCTGCGGGCCGAGCACGACCCGAAGTTCCTGCAGATGTACGTGTTCTTCACCGACGGCTACATCGGGGACGAGGAGGCGATCTTCCGCCTCGTCAAGGAGGAGCGCGGCGAGGCGCGGTTCTTCGTCTTCGGCGTCGGTTCGAGCGTCAACCGCTACCTGGTCGAAGGGGTGGCGGAGGCGGGCGGGGGCGCGTCGCACATCGTCCTGCCGCGCGACGAGGATCACGCCGGCAAGGCGGTGCAGCGGATGTTCGACCTGATCGATTCGCCGGTGCTGGTCGATGTGAAGGTCGACTGGAACGGCCTGCCGGTCGAGGACGTCTACCCGCGCAAGCTGCCCGACCTGTTCGCCGGCCAGACGATCAACCTCGTGGCGCGCTACACCCGCGCCGCGGAGGGCACGGCCTACGTCGAGGCACGCGTGGGCGCCCGGCACGTGCGGCTCCCGGTGGCCGTCCGGTTGCCCGAGACCGAGGCGGGCAACGCGGCGCTGGCCCCGATCTGGGCCCGCTGGCGCATCGCCGACCTGTCCGAAGACCTGGTGGCGGCCGATACCGACGCCAAGCGCGGCGAACTCAAGAAGCAGATCACCGACCTGGCGGTCGAGTTCCGCCTGGTCAGCCAGTTCACCGCGTTCGTCGCCGTCGATGACTCGCGCGTCGTCGGCCACGGCGCCCCGCTGCGCGTGGTGCAGCCGGTCGAGCTGCCGGAGGGGGTGTCGTACGAGGGGGTGTTCGGCGAGCAGCCGGTGGGCGAGGTGTTCGAGGTGCCGGCGTGGGGAATGACGATCCAGATGTCGCAGAGCGGCCGCATCCGCGTCGGCTCCGTGCGGCTCGGCTCCCCGGCCGCGCAGGCCGGCGTCGCCGCGGGCGCGACGATCACCCGCGTCGACAACACCCTGGTCCACGACCTCGTGCACCTCGAGGGCCTCGTGCTCCAGGGCGGCCGCACGGTGAAGCTGACCTTCGAGCCGGGCGGCGAGGTTTCCCTCCCCGCGCCGTAGCCGCGCCGGCTACGCGGCCCACACGCCGACGCGTTCGACCTCCTTCCACGAGCCGCGAGCCGCGGGCGCGCATGGCCGCCCACTCGGCCTCCGTGCAGACCAGGATGTCGGCCGGAACGGGGAGACCGCGATCGGTGACGTCGAGCAGCCGGGTCGGGAACGGCTCGGCCGACGTCGTGACGAGGATCACGATGTCGAGATCGCTGCCGACGCCCCGGCGCCCGGTCGCGTAGGAGCCGAAGCAGCCCAGGCGCGCGATTTCGGGGTGCTGCGCCCGGACGCCGGCCGCCCAGGCGCGGAACACCGCCTCAACCTCGCGCCGCTCCGGCCCTCGCGCGCCGGCACCAGTCGACGATGTCCTGCGCATGGCGAATCGCTTCCCCCGCCTATCGCCGACTGCTTCGGCCGCCCCGCTTGGCCTGGCCCGGCGACGCCGTTGGCGCCGCCGATCGGGGCCCGCCGGCGGGTGCGGGCGGTCCGGGGGCCG
>JAAZOP010000412.1 GCA_012797735.1 Myxococcales bacterium | reverse complement strand
CTGGGCGCCCAGATCGTGCATGCCGGCACGGCGGTGCTGCTCGCCGGCTTCGCCGGCGCCTCGTACCAGCAGACGGCGCAGGGCATGCTCCGACCGGCGGCCGCGACCGGCGACGCCGCGGCGTCGATGCTGGCGGTCGGCGGCTACCGGCTGACGTATCTCGGGGCGCGCGACGCGGCGACCGCCGAGTACGAGGAGACGCAGGCGGTGGTGCGGGTCGACGAGCCCGGCGGCGCGGCGTATCTCGCGCTGCCGTCGCTGCGCCGGTACCGGACGGGGACGGTGCGCGAGACGGCCGAGGTGGCGATCCGGCCGGGGCTGCTGGAGGATCTCTACGTGGAGGTCCGACAGTTCCGGAAGGCCGGGACGGCGCCGGCGGCGTACGTGCGTGCGCACGTCAATCCGCTGACGTCGCTGGTCTGGTTCGGGGCGCTGGTGCTGCTGGCGGGCGGGCTGGTCGCCTGGTGGCCCGCGCGCGCCGCGCCACCTGTGGAGGCGGTGCAACGGGGCGGCGGCCTTGCGTACGCCGGGCTCGCGGCGGCCTTGGCGCTGGCGCTCGGGTGGTGGAGAGGGGCGGCCTCCGGGGCTCTGGTGGCGACGGGGGCGGTGCTGCTGGCGGCGTTGTGGCAGGGCGGGCGCGCGACCTGGGGGTGGGCGGCATCGCCGCGCGCGACGGCCGTCGAGCCCGTTGCGCGGGACGCGTCGCCGGGCGCCTCGAGATCCGGTGCCGCGGGCCCGCCGGGGGAAGCGCCGGGCGGTGCAACCGGTGGCGGTACGGCGGACGTCGAGGCGTCCGGCGGTTCGCGGGACGCGGGCGCGAGCCACGACTCGTCGTCGGACCCGGGGGAGAAGCGATGAGTTCCGGCCGATCGCGTGCGCCCCTTCCCGGAGGGGAAACGAAGCGACGGCGACGCATGCCGCCCGGCCGCGAAGCGCTCGCCGGGCTCGTGGCGGCGTTGTCGGTGGCGGCCGCCGCGGCCTCCTCGCGCGCCTCGCCGGCAGACGAGGCGCCGTCGCCCGCGATGGGCGCGACCGGGGTCTCCGCGGCGGAGGCATCCCGGAAGGCCGAGGTCGAGGAGGCCGCGTCGCCGCCGCTGCACGCGACGGCGACGTTGTTCGTCGAGTTCGACGAGGAGCGGGCGTGGGTCACCGAGTTCGTCGAGGCGGCGCCGGCGGGGCCGCGGGCGGTGTCGTTGACGGCGGTCGAGCGGCGTCTGGCGGTGCCGCCGGGGGCGGCGAGCGGCGGTCACGGCGGGCTGCGGGTCGGGGGGGAGCCGACCGCGGCCGTGGAGCTGGTCGATGGCGCGCTTCGGCTGCCGGAGCGGGTGCCGCCGGAGGGGATCTCGGCGATCCTGGAGTACTCGCTGCCGGCGGAGGGGAGCGAACTGTCGTTCGAGCGGCGGTATCCGGTCGTGTTGCAGGCGCTGCAGGTGTCGGTGATGGCCGCGGGGCCGGGCGTGACGGTGCGGCTCGACGGGGCGTCGTCGGCCGGGGCGACGCGCGAGGCTCCCGGTCTGTGGGCGGCGGCGGCGCGCCGGACGGAGCCGCTGTCGCCGGGGGAGCCGGTCGTGGTCCGGGTTTCGGGGGTGCCGGCCTACGAGGTGCCGGCGTGGGCGGGTTCGCTGTTGTTGGCCGGGGTCCTGGCGGCGATGGGGGGACTGGCGTTGGCGCTGGCGGGCCGGCGGCGGTGAGGGGCGTTCCTACTCGAGGCGGCAGAACTCGTCGCAGCCGTCGCCCGGCGTGGTGTTGCCGTCGTCGCAAGCCTCGAGGCTGGGCGGCAGTTGCAGGTCATCGATCATGTAGCGGTCCTCGCCGCTGTTGACGGAGCCGTCCTTGGAATACTCCCAGCGGTAGGTGTGGGCCCCGGCGGCGACCGCGTAGCAGAAGTTCGTCCAGGTCGTGTAGGAGCCGGAGCGAGAGAGCTGTTCCGCGCCGTCCACGCGGAAGCGGAAGTAATCGTAGGAGGACTCGGAGGAGCCGCGGTACCAGAAGCAGATCTGGCCGCCGGTGCCGGCCGTGAGGGACAGCTCGGCGTACGATGTCGTCGAGTGCAGGCCGGCGTTTCCGCTGGCCAGGACGTCCCGTCCGCCGTGGGCCGTGGCAGGGAGATCCAGGACACTCCAGCCGTTGGTGCCGGAGCCGACGGACCAGGGGAGACGAGCGAGGCCGCCGGACTCGAAGCCGTCGCCCGTGGGGGAGACGTTGACGTAACCGTCGCCGCAGCGCGCGCGACGGCAGGCCGAGGTGCAGGCGTCGGCATCGATCGTGTTTCCGTCGTCGCATTCTTCTCCCGGGTCGACGTAGCCGGAGCCGCAGACCTCCTCGGTGCAGATCGGGGAGCAGCCGTCGCCGCCGGTGGTGTTGCCGTCGTCGCAGGTCTCGGCGCGGTCGGTGAACAGCATCACGTCGTCGATCCAGAAGCCGTCCCAGCCGGTATGGACCGAGGAGTCCTTGGTGTATCTCCACTTGAAGTCGTGCACTCCCGGCGCGACGTCGGTGCAGAACTCGGTCCAACTCGTGAAGCTGCCCTCGCGTTGCAGGCTCGTGGTGCCGTCGATCGAGAAGTAGAAGTGGTCGCAGCAGGACTCCGACTCGCCGGCGTACCAGAAGCAGATGCGGCTGGTCGTGGCGGCGCGGAGGTTCATCGTGGCGGTGGAGGAGTGGATGCCGACGTTGAGCGGTCCGAGGGCGCGGGCTCCGCTGTGGACGTGGGCGGTGGAGACGCCCCAGCCGTAGGACGCGGCGGGGGCCCATGGGAGGGTGGTCAGGCCGCCGGACTCGAAGCCGTCGAAGACGGCGATCAGCCGGCCGACGAGGCCGTCGCCGCAGGATTCGAGGGTGCAGGTGGGGGAGCAGCCGTCGCCGGCGGCGGTGTTGCCGTCGTCGCACTGTTCGCCGACGTCGGGGACGCCGTTGCCGCAGATCTCGTCGCGGCAGGACGCGGTGCAGCCGTCGCCCGACTCGATGTTGCCGTCGTCGCACTGTTCGCCGACATCGACGATGCCGTTGCCGCAGATCTCGACCGTGCACCAAGCGGAGCAGCCGTCGCCGCCGGTGGTGTTTCCGTCGTCGCATTCCTCGGTGCGCCCGGAGGCCAGCACGAGATCATCGACCCAGAAGCCGTCCCAGCCGGTGTGGACCGAGCCGTCCTTGGTGTAGCGCCACTGGAAGTCGTGCACCCCCGGCGCGACGTCGGTGCAGAACTCGGTCCAGGTCGTGTAGCTGCCTTCGCGCTGCAGGCGGTCGACGCCGTCGACCGCGAAGTAGAAGTGGTCGCAGCACGACTCGGACTCGCCGGCGTACCAGAAGCAGACGCGGCCGTCGGTGAACTGGTGCACGGCGACCGTGGCGGTGGACGAGTGGACGCCGACGTTCTGCGGGCCGAGGGCGTAGCGGCCGGTGCGGAAGTGGGCGGTGGAGGCGGCGAAGCCGTAGGGCGAGCCGGGGCTCCAGGGCAGACGCGAGAGGTCGCCGGTCTCGAAATCGTCGCCCCGAGGCAGTACGACGCCGACGAGGCCGTCGCCGCAGGATTCGAGGGTGCAGGTGGGGGAGCAGCCGTCGCCGGCGGCGGTGTTGCCGTCGTCGCATATCTCAGGCGGCGTCACCGTGCCGTCGCCGCAGACGACGGAGACGGTCTCGTCGGGAGCATCGGCGGCATCGTCGGGCGCATCGGGTGTGTCGTCGGGTGCGTCGGGCGCATCGGGTGTGTCGTCGGGTGCGTCGGGTGTATCGGGCGCGTCGTCGGGTGCATCGGGCGCGTCGAACGGCGCGTCGGCCGCCTCGTCGGTGACGTCAGGGAGGTCGGGGGCGTCGGTGTCGGGAATCTCGATCACGGCGTCCTCGCGGGCGATCTCGACCCGGTCGATTCCGGCGTCGCCGGGCTCGTTCTCGGGCTCGGCGCAGCCGGCCGTGGCGAGCAGGGCGAGGACGACGGCATGTTGGAAGCGCATCATGGATCCCTCCCGGCGTCCGCGAGGCGACTCACGGGGCACGATGGGAGAGTACGGGGAACCGGGCGAATCGGCAACCGCCTGCTACAACTGGGCCAGGCAGCGCAGTTTCGCGGAAGTATCCGTTCACGCGGGGGAGATCGCCCGGCCGCACAGCTGCCGGAATTCGGCGGCTTCCCAGACGCGGCCTCTGCGTCCCCCCGGACCCCCCGCGCATCGGCTCGGGCGCGGTCCTCGCCGACGCGCCACTCGTTCTCTGGCCAGTTCCCCACGGCCCTGGCGGGCCATCCGCGAATCACGAAAACGCTGGGCGGGTGTGCACGGGACGGGCGATTTTCGGGGCAGCCGTGCTGGAGGCCGTGAACGGGTACCCGCGGACGAACCGGGGGCGACGAGGGAGCCGCTGTCCCGGCGGGCGTACACGAGTTGCGGGCCATGATCCGCGCTCCGCTCGCGCGGGATGTAGTACCAGCCTTCGGTGGTCGGCTCGGCGCCATCGGTGCCGGTGGAGGGGCGCGCCGCCTGCCGGATCAGGCACGGCCGCCGGAGGTCGCCCGCCGAGGTGCGGACGAGGCCGAGGTCGCGCTTGAGCGGTTCGCAGTCCGTCCCGAGCGTGGGGAGGAGGGGGCGGCGGAAACGGCCGGCGGGCCGGCGGCTCGTCGCCCCGCGACCTCGGGCGGGGCGCGGCGGGGATGTTCGGCTGGGCGGTGGCCCGGGTCGGCTCGAGCATGGCCGCACCTCCTTCGTCGCGGCGGGCTTCGGAGGCGCCGCCGGCCGGTTTCGAGGCCTCCTGTGGCGGCCTCGGGAACCTCGTCGACCCTGTGCCCGGCAGGGCCCGGGGATTGCAGCGGAGGACGACGTGCGGCTGGTGCGAGGACGGACGACCCGCGGTCCGGTCCCGGGTTCCCGGACGTCCGGGCGATCAGCGTCCGGCGGCGGCCGCGGGGCGGCCGAAGAGGAACTCGACCAGGTCGGCGGTGCGGTCGAACGGGAAGCGCGGGATGCGTGCGGGGGGGCGCTGCCGGAGGCGCCGGGGGTCGTCCCCGTAGAGCGCGAGGACCATCGACCAGGGGCGAACGGTGCGCAGCGGCAGGCCGCGGCGGTAGACGAGCACCTTCGGGTACGCGGAGTGATGGTAGCCTTCAATCAGCACGACGTCGGCGGCGCGGCGCGCGCGGCGGACCAGCGTCTCGATGTCGGGAATCGGGGGTCGCTGGAGCCAGGCCCACTGTTCGGCGGAGGCGATGGCGACGGCGACGGCGCCGGCCTGGTAGACGCGGAAGGTGTCCTTGCCCGGCTTGTCCATCTGGAAGCGGTGGGCGTCGTGCTTGAGGTACGCGACGGAGAGGCCGCGGGCGGCGAGCGCCGGGACGAGTTGTTCGGCCAGGGAGGTCTTGCCGGAGCCGGAGTGACCGGCGAGCCCGAGGACGCGGGGGAAGGTCATCGGCGTTTCACCCGTGGAGGCGGTGCGGCGCCGCGGGCGGCGAGCAGGCGCAGCGCCTCGGCCAGCGCGAT
>JAAZOP010000411.1 GCA_012797735.1 Myxococcales bacterium | reverse complement strand
GGCCACGTAATCCTCGTAGGGGATGATGACCGCCTGGGGGGTATCGTAGCTCTGCACGATGACCGGCTCGCGTTTGAGACGGACGCGATCCAGCACCGCGCGCACCCGGCGGCGCCGCCCGACCGCGCGGCCGCGCGGGGCCGCGCGGGGAGAAGGGACGGACCCGGTGAAACACGAGCGGCGGTATTCCGGCACGGCGGAGCGATTGCGACGTCCCGAGCGACTGACATGGCTCGAGATCGATCGCGTCGTGCCGTTGTGCCTGGACGGGATCGAGGCCGCCGCCGCGCTCGATGTCGGCACCGGCACCGGGCTGTTCGCCGAGGCGTTCGCGGCGCGGGGGCTGCGCGTGACCGGCTGCGACGTCAACGAGGAGCTGCTGGAGGCCGCCCGCGCCGCGGTGCCCGGTGTCGAGTTCGTTCCGGGAGCGGCGGAGCGCTTGCCGTTCCCGGACGCGTCGTTCGATCTGGTGTTCCTCGGTCACGTGCTCCACGAGGTCGACGACCTCGCCCAGACGCTCGCGGAGGCCCGCCGGGTCGCCCGGCACCGGGTCGCGGCGCTCGAGTGGCCCTACCGCGCCGAGGATCGCGGCCCGCCGCTCGACCACCGGCTCCCGCCGGACGTCGTCGAGGACGCGGCGCATCGTGCCGGGTTCGCCCCGATCAAGCGGCACGACCTGGCGTTCATGGTCCTGTACCGGTTCGACCTCGGAGAGCCGACGCCGTGACGCGCCGTCGCGCTTCGCGCCGGGGGAGCCGCCCGTGAAGGTCAAGCCGTTCGGCCTGTCGCGCGACGAGCAGCGCCGGGAACTGGACCGGATCCGCCACCCGTTCCGCATCGTCGTCGATCGCGCCAAGAACCCGTTCAACATCGGCACGATCATCCGCACCGCCCACTCGTTCCTCGCCGCCGAGATCGTCCTGCTCGGCACGGAACGCTGGTACGAACGGGCGGCGATGGGGATGCAGCGCTACGAGCACGTGACGGAGATCCCGACGGTCGAGGCGTTCCTGGCGCGGGCGCGGGCCGAGAGATGGCGGCTGACGGTCTTCGAGCGCGAGCGGGCGACGACCGATCTGTGGCGCGCCGAGCTGCCGGAGGATGCGGTGCTGGTGTTCGGCAACGAAGACGACGGGGTCGCGCCGGCGATCGTGGAGGCCGCCGCCGAGGTGGTCGCGATCCCGATGTACGGCATCAACCACTCGTACCCCGTGGTCGTCGCCGCCGGGATCGCGATGGCCGAGTGGGCGCGGCGGCGCTACGAACGCGGCCGCATCGTCGTGCCGCGCGCCGCAGGGCCTCGCGCCGAGACGCGCGGCGCCGAGGCGGAAACGGCGCAGCGCGACGCGAACCCGCCCGGCGAACCCGGCGCCGGGCCGCGCCGCCGGCCGTGACGGGCGGATCGGCGGCCGTCCTACCGCGCGGTGAGGCTGAACGTCCGGGAGTTCGCCGTGGCGTCGGCGGCGGTGCGGGTGTAGGTCACCAGCGGGTTGTCGATCACGACCTGCCCGCCGGCCTCGACGTGCCCCTCCCCCACGATCACCTGGAACGTGCTGCTCGACGAACCGGCGACGTAGTTCTGCTTCTTGGTCGACAGCATCGTCACCGAGTTGCCGCCCACGTTCAGCCAGTCGGTGACGTTCACGATCACCTGCGCGGCGGCCGAATCGAGGGTGCGGACGGTGCGGCCGTTGATGTTGACCTGCACCGTCTCGCCCACCGCCGCGCCGCCGGTGCCCTGTGTGATCAGGAAGTACTGCTTGGTCGGTGCGGGCGAGCCGGCGGCCCGCGCTGGCGGCGTCGCCGGTGCGGTCGTCGCCGCCGTCCCGCCGGCAGTCCCGGTCGTGCCCGTCGCGGCCGTCGTGCCGCCGGTCGTCGCCG
>JAAZOP010000410.1 GCA_012797735.1 Myxococcales bacterium | reverse complement strand
GCTGCCCATGCGGACGCCGTCGCCGCAGCGGGCGATCTCGACGAAGCAGCGTCCCGAGCAGCCGTCGAAGTCGTTGCGGTTGCCGTCGTCGCACTCCTCGGGCCAGGGGCCGGTCGCCTCGAGCGTTCCGTTGCCGCAGGTCGCGTCTTCGCGCCAGCAGTTCGGGTCGCAGCCGTCGCCGGGGTCGGCGTTGCGGTCGTCGCACTCCTCGCTGGAGCGGTCGAGCAGTCCGTCGCCGCAGCGGGGGAAGGTGCACAGCACGGTGCACCCGTCGTCGTTCAGCGAGTTGCCGTCGTCGCACTCCTCGCCCGCCTCGACCACGCCGTTGCCGCAGCCGGTGTCCTGGGCCGCGCAGGCGTGCGACAGTGCGAGGCCCAGGGCCCCGCCGGCCGCCAGGACCGCAGCGCCCGAGACCCAGAGCCACCGTCGCCGACCGGACTCCGTGGTGGAAGAACTGCCGTGCCGCACCGCACTCCTCCGTCGCCGGGAACCTAGCAGATCCGGGCGCCGCGGGCCAGCGCCGGCCCGCGAGAGCCTGGGCGCTCCGGGGGCGCGAACCGACACGCCGCCGTTGCCGCGCGGGGCGCGCGTGGCCTAGGATGCGCGCCATGGATTCCGACCGAGCCGCCCAGTTGCTCCGCACGATCGCCGCCGAGATCGGCAAGGCCTACGTCGGCCCGCCCGAGGTCGCCCGCCAGCTCCTCGTCGCGCTGCTCGCCCGCGGCCACGTCCTGATCGAAGGCGTGCCCGGGATCGCCAAGACCACCCTCGCCCGCGCCTTCGCCGCGGCGCTCGAGCTGCGTTTCTCCCGCCTCCAGTTCACCGCCGACCTGCTGCCGTCGGACATCGTCGGCACCCACGTCTACAACCCGAAGGACGGGTCGTTCCATCTCCACGAGGGGCCGATCTTCGCGCAGATCGTGCTGGGCGACGAGATCAACCGCGCCCCGGCCAAGACCCAGTCCGCCATGCTCGAGGCGATGCAGGAGGGCCAGGTGACGATCGAGGGGACGACGCGCGAGCTGCCCCGCCCGTTCCTCGTCGTCGCCACCCAGAACCCGATCGAAACCGAGGGGACCTTCCCGCTCCCCGAGGCGCAGCTCGACCGGTTCCTGCTGCGGATCGACCTCACGTATCCGTCGCTCGAGGACGAGGTCGCGATGCTGGCGCGGTACGGGGGGCGGCCGCCGCGGGTCGAGCGTTGCGCGAGCGCGGCGGAGGTGCTCGAGTTGCAGGACGCGGCGGGCGCGGTGCACGTCGAGCCCGACCTCCAGGTCTACGTGGCGGCGCTGGCGCGCAGGCTGCGCGACGACGAATCGCTGCTGCTCGGACCGTCCCCCCGCGCCGCCCTCAACCTGCTCCAGGCCGCCAAGGCGCTCGCCCTGCTCTCCGGCCGCGACTACGTCCTGCCCGAGGACGTGGCGGCGCTGGCCCGGCCGGTGTTCCGCCACCGCCTGATCCCGACGCCGGAGACCGCCGCGGAGGGGTTCCGCCCCGACGCGCTGGTCGAGCGGGCCCTGGCGGAGGTTCCGCATCGGCCCCGCCCGCGGGTCCCGGCCGAGCGGCGCGGCTGAGAGGAACGCGGAGGGCGGCGCGCGATGCGGCTGACCCTGTCGGCGGGGGGCATCCTGGGCGTCGTCCTGGCGGCGCTGCTGCTGGGCTTCGGCCTGCTGGCGGTCTCCCCGACGCTGCTGTTCCTGGCGGCGTGCGCCGCCCTCCCCCCGACGCTCGATGCCCTGCTCGGCATCGCCGCCCCGGCGCGGTTTCGCGAGGGCCGGTTGCGGCTGGGTTGGCGTCCGGCGACCCCCGGCCGGCGGTTCGAGGCGGGCCGGCCCGTGGAGATCGAGCTGACGGTGCGCAACCCGTCGGCGGTGCCGCTGCCGATCGACCGGGCCGACGTGTTCGCCGGCAGCCGCATCGTCGCCGACCGGCGGTCGTTCCGCCTGCCGGCGCTGCCGCCCGGCCACGAGCTGCGGCACGTGCTGCGGGTGACGCCGCTCGCGCCGGGGACGCTGGTGCTGCACGGCCTGCTGCTCTGGATCGCCACGCCGCTCGGGTTCTTCCGCCATCGGCTCTACTTCCCGACGCCGTTGCG
>JAAZOP010000409.1 GCA_012797735.1 Myxococcales bacterium | reverse complement strand
CGTCGCGGAGAGACTCGAGGCCGGCGCCGGCGCCGGGCCATAGGCGCCGCCGGCCGGACCGCCCGCGGCGAACGGCGCGGCGCGACCGCGGGTGCGGCCCGGCGGTTCCGTCAGAGGATGATCGTCGGGCAGCCGTAGGCGGCGTGGACCGCCCCGACGTCGCCGGCGAGGATCGTGTCGCAGGACGGCCCGTAGAACTCCACAGTGTCCTCGTCGACGTAGTCCCAGCCGTTGCCGTGGGACGGGTCGCGCGGAATCAGTTCGTCGCCCACGTACAGGTTGACCTGGGTGGGATCGGTCTCGGGCCCCGGATGCAGGTCGAAGGTGCAGGAGACGACGATCGTGCCCATGATCGCCTCGAACGTGGACAGGATCGAGGCGGTGTCCTCGGCGGGGTAGAAGTGCTCCGTGCCGCCGTGCACCGCCATGTTGTTCAGCACGTCGCGGTCCGACCCCGCCCAGCGCCCGAGCGCCATCACGTAGGTCCGGACGCCGGCGGCGAGCAGGCCATCGATCGCCGCGTAGCTCGCGGCGTCGTCCAGGCAGGCCTCCGGCCGGTCGGTGCAGCCGGTCTCGGTGTCGAGGCAGGTGCAGGTGTGCCAGTCGAGCGACGAGTTGCAGTTGGGGACGCCGTCGGTCACGAGCAGCACGTACTGGGTGTGGCCGGTGGGGGCCGAGGCCAGGTAGGAGCGGGCGTTGGCGAGCGTGCGGGCGGTGGGGGTGCTGCCGCAGATGCCGATCCCCGACAGCGCCGCCGCGATGTCGGGCGCCCGCAACGGTCCCGGGGTCACCTGCGGGGCGGCCGGCACCGCGCACTCGGTCGCCGGCGCCACCATCCGGCACTCGCCCGGCGGCACGGACGACGGGAAGGGCATCAGGCCGAACCAGATCCGGTCGTCCGAGGCATCGACGATGCGGTTGACGGCGTTCTTGAGCGGGTTGAGGGTCAGGGCCATCGAGCCGCTGCGGTCGAGCACGATCAGCACGTCCGACGAGACGGCGTATTCCATCGGCAGATCCTCGGTGCCGCAGACCATGTCGAAGGCGTAGTCGTGCGCCTCCGGGCCGACCGCGTCGTCCGGCTCGACGGTGTCGGGGGGCGGTACGCCCCCGTCGTCCGTCGTCGTCTCGACCCCGCCGCCGTCGTCCCGGGGCCGCACGTCGCCGACGGCCGTGTCGTCGTCGGACGGCGAACAACCCGCCGCCAGCGACGCCGCCAGCGCGATTCCCGGACCCAGCCGCCGCAACGTTCGCATCATCCGCCACCTCCCGGCGGAGGTTATGGTACGCGGTCCGGGTCCGACTTGCCAGAGGAGTCGGGCGCGGGGAGGCGCCGGGCGCGAACGCGGCTAGTAGCGGGTCCGGATGCGGTAGGTGACGACGACGTCCTCGTCGGGACGCGCGGGCACGCGGAACAGGACCATCCGCGCCGACTCCTTCTCCCACTCGTGGGAGGACGAGAGCACCTCCCAGTCCCCCGCCATCGGCTCGTGCAGCTCCACCACGATCGGCTCCGGCTTGCGGTTGCGGATGTGGATCTCCCATCCCGTCTCGTACAGCGTGTACGACAGCACCTCGTAGTCGGTCTGCTTCCGCTCGGCCACGACGTCGAACGCCCGGCCGACCCGCAGCTCGACCTTCTCGTCGCGCGGCGTGTGGTCGATCGAATCCTCGCCCAGGAACTGGCGGCCGCCGTGCGGATCGCTCTTGTACAGCCGCACGGTGCCGGCCGGGAGCGGCATGCCCATGCCGTTCTCCTCCGAGTTCATGAACTCGATCCAGACCCAGACCGGCAGGTTCTCCATCACGCCGGTGTACTCCGAGACGTAGTAGTAGGAATCGCCGTCGAGGCGGTACTTCTTCTGGAGGGCGAGGCCGGCGGCGGCGAGCAGCTCGATCTGCTTCTGCTCGCGGTCCATCAGATCCGTCTCGCGCTGCAACGTGTACAGGTGGTACTCGAACATCCCCTCCTCGGCGAACTGCGGCCTCTCGCCGCCGGCGGGATACGGGGCGGCGACCGGGGGGGGCGGCGGCGGCCCGTAGGCGGTGGTGGTCGGGGCGACGATGTGGACGCGGCCGGCGACGAGCTGCAACCGGGAATCCTCGAAACCGATCCCCGACTCGTTGGTCAGCGTGACCCAGCCGGTGAGGTCGCCCCGCGCATCGGCCTGGTCGAGCAGCAGGACGTAGTCGGCGTTCCAGCGCATGCCGGCGGTGAGGTAGGCGGTCTCGACGGTGCGGCGACCCGCCTGGTTCGCCTCGAGCAGCCATTCGAGGGTCGGGCGGGGGACGAAGTTCGCCGGCACCTCGGGAAGCACCACGCGGCCCGGATGACCGAAGGTGATTCCCTCGCCGGTGCGATAGACGTAGTCGTAGTTCTGGGTCGAGAGCAGCGTGGCCTGCTCCCGCTCCTCGACGCCGGTGCCGGGGTTGACGGTGACGAGGGTGAGCTGGCGGTTGAGGTAGAGTTCCATCAACCGCGAGGGGTTGAGGACGTCGTACTTGTAGTTCTGCTCGAGCACGCGGAAGGTGGCGGGCCCGCCGGCATCGCCGACGTGCACGGTCTCGGGGCGGATCTGCGCGGCCACGTCGGCCCAGTGCAGCACCGACTCGCCGGCCGGCAGCTCGACGCCCCGGACCTCGCGCACCAGCGCCAGTCCGTCGTTGTAGATCGTGACGTTGACCGAGGAGCGGGCGTCGCCGCCCACCTCGACCCGCGGCCGCTCGTCGGCCGCCGCCGGCCCCGCGCCGGCGGACGCCAGCAGCAGCGCCGTGATCGCCCATCGTCCGAGGTTCATCGCCGCCTCCCGCCTAGTAGTACTGCACGCGGATCCGGTAGGTCAGCACGACCTCCCGGTCCGGGGGCAACGTCACGTCGAAGCGCACCTCGCGCGACGATTCCTTCACGAACGGCACCGAACTGGAGACGATCTCCCAGTCGCCGCTGGTCGGTTCCCGCACCTCGACGACCACCGGGGTCGTCTTGCGGTTGCGCAGCTTGAGCTCCCACTCGGTCTCCACCGCCGCGCCGCCGATCACGTCGTAGTCGGTCTGGCGCCGGTCGATGACGATGTCGAACGCGCGGCCGGTGCGGACCTTGACGCGCTCCTCGCGGGCGGTGTGGCGGATCGAGTCCTCGCCGAGGAACTGGCGGCCGCCGGTGCGCCCCGCCTCGGTCTCGTAGACCCGCACCGTCCCGGCGGGGAGCGGAACGCCGAGGCCGACGTTCTCGGCGTTGACGAACTCGAGCCACACGTCGGGGTGGAGGTTCTCCTGGATGCCGTTGACCTGGCTGACGAACCAGTACGGCTGCGCGTAGAGCCGGTAGTGGCGCTCGATCGGGATCCCCGACCCGGAAAGCAGCTCGATCTGCTTCTGTTCGCGATCCCGCAGGTCGGTGGGCCGCCGCAGCGTGTAGAGATGGTACTCGAACATCCCCTCCTCGGCGAAGGCGGGCGTGGAGGGAACCGCCGCCTCCGCCAGCACCATGCTCCGCGCAACGCGGAGCGGGAAGCTCGAGCCGGCGGGGGGGGCGAGGTGGACGTCGCCGGCGACCAGCTTGAGCTGGGCGTCGTCGAAGGTGATGCCGGAGTCGTTGGTCAGGGTGACCCAGCCGGTGAGATCGCCCCTGGCGCCGTCGCCGGAGAGCACGAGCACGTAGTCGGCGTTCCAGTTCATGCCGTTGGTGAGGTAGCTGGCCTCGACGCGGCGCCGCCCGGCGGCCGGCGCCTCGATCTCCCAGAACAGCGTGGGGCGCGAGACGAAGCCGGCCGGGATCTCGGACGGCACGACGATGCGCCAGTCGCCGCCGAAGCTGATCTCGCCGTCGCCGAAGTCGTAGACGTACTCCCACGGATTGGAGTAGGCGGCGGTGCCGGTGCCGTAGCCCCCGCCGTAGGTCGCGCCGGTGACGTCGCCGATCGACAGCAGGGTCGCCTCGCGGCGCCGCACCTCGCCCGTGCCCGGCACGACGTGGACCAGGGTCACGGTCCGGCCGACGTAGCGCTGGATCAGCGACGTCGGGGCCAGGATGTCGTAGCGGTAGTTCTGCTCGAGCACGCGGATCGGCCGGCCGGTGGAGAGGTCCTTGAAATGGACCGTCTCGGGACGGATCTGCGCCGTGACGTCCTCGAACGCCAGTTCGCCGGCGCCCGCCGGCACCTCGAACTCGCGGACCTCGCGCACCAGCCCCATGTTCTGGTTGTAGATCGTGACGGACGCCGACACGCGGTCCCGGGCCGTGGTGCGCGCGGGCTGCGGCTGGGCGGCGGCGAGCGCCGGGAGCAGCAGGGCGGCGGCGGACAGCGGGACCCGGGGACCCGGACGCGGAAGCACGCGCATGGCCGCTGCTCCTCCCGCCTAGTAGCGCGTCCGGACGCGGTAGGTCAGCACGACCTCCTGGTCCGGCGGACAGGTCATGTCGAAGCGCACCAGCCGGGCCGATTCCTTCACGTAGTCGTGGTTCTTCTCGAGGATCTCCCAGTCGCCCGCCATCGGCTCCAGCACCTCGACCACCACGGTTTCCGTCTTGCGGTTGCGCAGCTTGATCTCCCACGCGGTCTCGTAGAGGTTGGAGGACAGGATCTCGAAGTCGGTCTGCTTGCGCTCGGCGGCGATGTCGAAGGCGTTGCCGAGCCGCAGCTCGACGCGCTCCTCGCGCGGCGTGTGCTGGATCCGGTCCTCGCCGATGAACTGCTGGGCGCCGGAGGAGTCGGCCTTGTAGACGCGGATCACGCCGGCCGGGAGCGCCACCCCCAGCCCCGCGCTCTGCGCGTTGACGAATTCGACGAACACGCCGACCTGGAGGTTCTCCATCGGCTGCCCGTACTCGCCGACGAAGTAGTACGAATCGCCCTGCAGGCGGAACTTCTTCTCCATCGGGATCCCGTCGACCCCCAGGAGCTGGATCTGCTTCTGCTCGCGGTCGGCGACGTCGGTGTTCCGGCCCAGCGTGTAGAGGTGGTACTCGAACATCCCCTCCTCGGCGAAACCGGCCCCGCCGTAGCCGCCGCCGAAGCGGCCGTAGCCGTAGCCGTAGCCGTAGTAGCCGCCACCCTGCGGCTCGATCTGGACGTCGCCGGCCACGAGTTGCAGGCGGACGTCCCGGAGCGTGATGCCGGCGTCGTTGCGCAGCGTCACCCAGCCCGCCAGGTCGCCCTTCTTCTCGTCCTCCGCCAGCACCAGCACGTAGTCGCTCTGCCAGGACAGGCCGTAGGTCAGGTAGGTGGCCTCGATCGTCCGCGCCCCGCCCGTGCTCCGGAGCAGCCACTCCAGCGTCGGCCGGGCGACGAAGGTGTCGGGCACCGAGGGGAAGACGACGCGTCCGACGTCGCCGAACGTGATCCCCTCCTCGGTGCGGTAGACCGCGCTGCCGGGATCGACGTAGCTCGGCTGGGCGTAGTAGCCGCCGCCGTAGCCGCCGCCGTAGCCGCCGTAGCCGTACGGGGCGTAGTAGCCGTAGTTGGCCTGCGGCACCGACCCGGTGGACAGCAGGTTCGCCGGCACACGGGTCTCCTGGCCGGTGGCCGGGTTCTCGCGCACCAGCGTCAGGTCCTCGCCGACGTACAGCTCCATCAGCCGCGAAGGGGTCAGGATGTCGTAGCGGTAGTTCTGCTCGAGCACCGTGACGGCCGCGGGGTCGGAGACGTCGCGGATGTAGACCGTCTCGGGACGCACCGCCTTCGCCACGTCCTCGTAGCGCAGCACGAACGTCCCGTTCGGCAGCTCGACCCGCCGCGTCTCGCGCACCAGCGCCAGGTTGTTGTTGTAGACGGTGAGATTCACGCTCTGCCGGGCGTCGGCCCCCGTCACGACCCGCCGCCCCTCCTGCGCCGCCGCCGCCGACGGCAGCGCCAGCGCCGCCGCCAGCCCCCACAGCCCCAAGCTCCGCATCGTCGCCTTCATCTCCGTCCTCCCTGCCGCCGCGCGGCTCAGTATCTCTGATGGACCCGCAGGACCAGCACGTCCTGCACCTGCTCGTCGGGCTCCAACGTCCGCTCCATCTCCCACACGCCGTTCTCGACCTCGGCGAGCGGCGGACCCTGCACCCCGGGGGCACGCTCGAGACGGGCGTCCCACGAACCGTAGCCGGGATAGCCGTACGGCTGGCCCGCGCCGGGAAGCGCCAGGCGGAACAGCACCGTCGCCGCGTGCGAGCCGCGGTTCACCGCGCTCAGTTCGTGGCGGACCACCGTGTACGAGCCGAACATCCCGGCATCGGACTGCTGGACGTCGGCGATCTTCGTCTTCACCACGAGGAACGGCGCCCCGCCGGCATCGACCTCCAGCGGCTCCTCGCGCGGCGTGTCCTCCACCGCCTCCGCGGCGATGAAGAACAGGTCGTCGCCGCTCCGGGCGTAGACCCGGGCGGTGCCCGCGGGCAGCGGAATGCCCAGCCCGTCCACGCCGGCCTTGTTCTCGATCCGGAGCACCCGGCGGGCCGGCGACGGGATCTCGTCGCTCGTCCCCTCGTAACCGCCGCCCGCGCCGACCTGCAACGCGACGTCGGCCCGGTACTTCGTCGTGATCCGGATCCCGTTGCGCTCGAGGAAGGCGACCTGCTTCCACGAGTACGGCGGCAGGGTCGTCGGCTGGTCCAGCTTGTACAGGTGGTACTCGAACAGCCCCTCCTCCACGTACCCGTAGTCGCCGTCGCCGTCCCCCTCGGCCGCCATCATCCCCATCGCCATCGGGGCGTACGCGGTCCGCTCGTCGGCGGCGACGTTGACCTGGCCCGCCACCACCGCGAGGTGCGCATCCTCGAAGCGCCCGCCGGTGGTGTTGCGGAGCGTCACCCACCCGAGCAGGTCCGCGGTGCCGAAATCCTCGCTCGCCGTGACGACGTAGTCCGCCTCCCACGAGAAGCCGTGCGCCAAATAGCTCGTCTCCAGCACCCCCGCGCCCCCGTCGTAGACCTCCACGATCCAGTCCAGCACCGGGCGCGCGAACAGCGCTCCCGGCAGGTCGTCGAGGATCGTGCGCGCGTACCAGCCGTCGCCGTCGGGCACGCCCAGCGTGTACGACCCGTCCGGCGTGCGCAGGAACAGCCCCTCGTCGGTCGACTCGACCACCCCCTCGAGCGTCCTCTCCTCGCCGGTGCGCCCCTGCGTCCACCGGATGCGCACGGTGCCGCCGAGCGACAGTTCCATCAGCCGGCCGGGTTCGATCACGTCGTAGCGGTAGCGCTGCTCCAGGAACGCCACGTCCTCGGGGTCGCCGCCGGCGGGATGGAACCGGACGCGGGTCGATTCGGGGACGATCGAGTCCAGCACGTCTGCGTACTCGACCGAAGACACACCCTCGGGCAACGACGCGTCGCGACGCTCGCGGACCAGCGCCAGGTCGTTCGGGAGCACCGTGAGATACGTCTCGCGGAACCCCCGCTCGCCCCGGACGACCCGGTCCGCCCCCACGACGATCGTGCGCTCGGGCCGCGGCGTTCCGGTCGAGCGCGGCGGCGCGGGGCATGCCGCGGCGAGCGCGGTCGCGACGACCGCCGAGATCAAGGCCAGCCTGCTGCGGTTCATGAGACCTCCGTCCTCGGGACCACGTGCGCGGGCACAGGCCCCCCCGCCCTACGGGCGCGCCTACCTACGGGCGGCGTTCGAAAACGATTCAGGCCGCCGGTTCCCGCAGGCAGTCGGTCGGGACTCTGGTCGGATCGGGACCCCAAAGTCAACGAGTTCCGGACGACGATCGACCGTCCCGAAAAGCGACGTCCGCTCCAAGGGTTGCCCTGCGGAAGCGCGCGGACCGCCCCGCGCCCGGACGGCGCGGACGTTCCGCCGCCGCCGAGCGCAGCCGGCGCGGCCTACTTGCCGCCCGAGGCGTAGTACTTCGCCATGTCGGCGAGCGTGGGCCACTTGCGGTCGAAGGCGTGCCCGGCCTGGCCGAACGCCGTCATCCGCGCCACGCAGACCGCCTTCATCGCCTCACGCGCCGGCACCAGGTAGTCGCGCGGGTCGAACTTCTCCGGCGACTCGACGAACACCTTGCGAATCGCCCCCGTGATCGCCAGCCGGTTGTCGGTGTCGACGTTGATCTTCCGCACGCCGTGCCGGATGCCGCGCTGGATCTCCTCCACCGGCACGCCCCACGTCGGCTTCATCTTGCCGCCGTACTTGTTGATGATCTCGATCAACTCCTGCGGAACGCTCGACGAGCCGTGCATCACCAGGTGCGTGTTGGGCAGCCGCCGGTGGATCTCCTCGATCAGCGACATCGCCAACACCTCGCCGTCCGGCTTGCGCGAGAACTTGTACGCCCCATGACTCGTCCCGATCGCCACCGCCAGCGCATCGACCCCCGTCCGCTCGACGAACTCCACCGCCTGGTCCGGGTCGGTCAGGTGCCCCTTCCCGCCCGATCCATGACCGTCCTCGATGCCGCCGATCGTCCCGATCTCTCCCTCGACCGTCACCCCGCGTTCATGAGCGTATTTGACGATTTCCGACGTGACCTTCACGTTGTACTCGAAGTCGGACGGCGTCTTCCCGTCGGGCATCAGCGAGCCGTCCATCATCACCGACGTGAAGCCGTACTCGATGGCCGACTTGCAGGTCTCGACCGAGTTGCCGTGGTCCTGGTGCATCACGATCGGCAGGTCCGGATGGAGCTCGGAGGCCGCGATCATCAGGTGCCGGAGGTAGTTGTCGTTGGCGTACTTCCGCGCCCCGCGGCTGGCCTGCACGATCACCGGCGACTTGGTCTCGACGGCCGCCTCCATGATCGCCTGGATCTGCTCCATGTTGTTGACGTTGAGCGCGGCGACCCCGTAGCCGCCTTCCTTGGCGGCATCGAGCAACGGACGCATCGGAACGAGCGGCATGACTTCCTCCTTGCGGCCGGGCGTCCCCAATCGGCCCGGCCGGGGCCGGACTGTAGCGCAGCGGCGCCCGAAGTCGAAGGGGCAAAGTTGCGGTGCGGCCCGCGCGGCCGGGTCGTCTGTGGTAGGGTACGCCTCCGATGCACCGGCGGCCCTCCATCGTCGCCGCGCTCGCCGCCCTCCTCGCGGCCGCCCCCGCCGCCGCCCAGGACCTCGACCGCCACCCCGACGCCCCGCGGCTGGAACCGCCCCGCCTGCTCGAGGGGACGCCGCCGCCCTACCCCGCGGGGGCGACGGGCGAGGCGCGCGTGGTGGTGTCGCTGCTGATCGACGAGGAGGGGCGCGTCGTCGCGGCGGAGATCGCCGAGCCGGGCGGAGAACCGTTCGACTCGGCGGTGCTCGATCACGTGCGCGGGTTCGCGTTCTCGCCGGCGACGTCCGACGGCGAGGCGATCCGGGCGCGCATCCGCCTCGCGTTCGCCTTCGCACCGCCCGTTCCGGTCGAGCCGGCCGCGGAGGCCGCCGGCGAGCGGCCCCCCGGCGGGGCCGCGACGCCGCCCGCG
>JAAZOP010000408.1 GCA_012797735.1 Myxococcales bacterium | reverse complement strand
TGGAGCGGCTCGCCGGTCGCGCCGCGGCGGCGCCGCCGGAGGAGATCGAGTTCGTCTGCGAGCCGGCAGGGCCGGATCGGTTCGTTTGCGAATCGGCGGCCGCGGCGCCGGCTCCTGCCGGCGATGCCGGCCAGGCGGTCCCGAAAGTGGTCCGTCGCCGTACAGCCGGCAAGCGCGCGGCGGGGCGTGCGCAAGCCGCCGGCCCGAAGCGTTCGAGACGACGGAAGCCCACCCCCTCCGTCCCGCCTTCGGCCGACGGCATCGACGCCACCTAACGAGGTTTCGGACGGAACGGACCGGTTGGCTGCTGGATCGAGCCATATGCCGAGGAGTCCGCGACCCAGGGTCGAGACCGAGGTGGGCCGTTCCCGTTCGGGGCCGGCGCCGGTCGATCCGGGGCCCATGCCGATCCGCTTGACCCCACACAGGGGAATTTGCTATACGCCCGGCTCCCGGCGGTTGCCGGGGCGGGAGGAGGATGGGGCTGTAGCTCAGTTGGGAGAGCGCTTGAATGGCATTCAAGAGGCCGTGGGTTCGACTCCCATCAGCTCCACCAACCGTTGACTGACCGTAGGGATCTGCGTGGCGCCGATCGGTTTCCCGTCGGCCCGGGCCGTGCTTCGACCGGCTCGGCCATGTCGGACCCTGCGACTTCGTTGATTTTCTCTCCGGGTCGATCCTCTTCGAGTTCTCCTTGACTCGGGGGCGTTGCTCGCTATACTCCGCTGGCTTTTGCGCCGGGGGGCCGGTGCAAGGTTCGTCGCTAGCCGAGGGAAAAGGGGCATCCGGGACCGGATCAATTGAGGGGGGCGTGATGTTGCCGGGGTCTGGCGGCCCGGGCTGGAAGGTGGTTCGGTCTTGATTCCGGCCGGCTTCGTTCGGGACCTGCGCGACCGAACGGACATCGTGGATGTCGTGGGGGCGCACGTCCAGCTCAAGCGGGCGGGACGTTCGTACGTCGGGCTCTGCCCGTTCCACCAGGAGAAGACGCCGTCGTTCCACGTCAACCGCGAGCGGCAGATCTACCATTGTTTCGGCTGCCAGCGAGGGGGCGATGCGATTTCGTTCCTGATGGAGATGGAGGGGTTGTCGTTCACCGAGGCGGTCCGGGAGCTGGCGGCGCGCGTGGGGTTGGAGGTGCCCGAGGAGTTCGGGCGGGGACGGCGCTCCGACGTGGAGTCCGACCAGCGGCGGGAGCGCTGGCATCGGGTGATGGAGGAGGCGCAGGCGTTCTTCCGGCGGATGCTGTTGGAGGAGGCCGACGGGGCGCCGGCGCGGGCGTATCTGGCGGAGCGGGGGGTATCGCGGGAGCTGGCGGAGCGCTTCGGGTTGGGGTTCGCGCCGCCGGCGTGGGACCGTCTGGTCGGGGCCCTGCAGGCGCGTCGCCATTCGCCGCAGGATCTGGAGACGATGGGGCTGGCGGTGCCGCGCAGCGGCGGGGGGCACTACGATCGTTTCCGGGGTCGCCTGATGTTCCCGGTCCTCGACGTGCGGGGCCGGGTGATCGCCTTCTCGGGCCGGGTGCTGCCGGGGATGGAGGAGCGGAAGGACGGCGGCGAGCCGGCGAAGTACATCAACTCGCCCGAGACCCCCTTGTACCGCAAGGGACGCAGTTTCCTCGGGCTGCCGCAGGCCCGCCAGGAGATTCGCACGCGGCGGTCGGTGGTGCTGGTGGAGGGGAACTTCGACCTGCTGGCGGTGCACGCGTTGGGGCATCCCGAGGTCCTGGCGCCGCTGGGGACGGCGTTGACGCCGGAGCAGGCGACGGCGCTCGCGCGCCTCGGGGCCGAGACGGTGATCCTGCTGCTCGACCCCGACGCCGCCGGTCGCAACGCGGCGCGCAAGGACTTCCCGGTCTTGTCGGCGGCCGGGCTCGGGGTGCGTTGGGCGCGGCTGCCGGAGGGGCGGGATCCCGGCGCGTTGCTGCCGGGGTCGGAGCGCGACGTGCTGGAGCAGGCGTTGGCGTCGGCGCCGACGTTCCTCGAGGCGGCGTTGCGGGAAGCGGTCCTGGGGGCGGGCGAGTCGCCGGAGGGACGGGCGGCGGCGGCGCGCGAGTTGGCGTCGTTCATCGCGGCGGTGCCCGACGCGGCGGAGCGGGACGCGCAGACGTTCCGCGCCGCGGCGGCGCTCGGCATCGCCCGTCACGTGATGCACCGCGAGGTCGAGGCGGCGGTGCGGACGTCGCGTTCGACGGTCGCCGAGCCGGCCGGGACGGAGCCCCGGCCGGCGGCGGATCTCGAGGTCCCGGCGGCGGAGGCCCTGGTCGTGCAGGCCGTGCTGTCGAGCCCTCCCCTGGCCCGCACGGCCGCGGCCGACCGGGTAGAGGATCTGTTCGTTTCCGAGGCGGCCCGGAGGGTGTTGCAGCGGGTGGAGGCATTGGTGCTGGAGGGGAGCGGGGAGGCGGGGATCGTCGCCGAGGACCTGCTCGACGGGCTCGCCGACCCCGCCACCCGCGCCTGGGCGCGCGGGGCGATCCTGCGCGCCGCCGAGGAGGGTCCCGAATCGGCGGCGGAGCGGTTCGCCCGGGCGGTGGAGGCGGTGCGACTGGCGGCCGAGAAGCGCAGGACCGCGCCGCTCGGGCCGCGGATCCGCCAGGCCGAGGCGTCGGGTGATTCCGGCGCGGCGGTGCAGTTGTTGGAGCGCAAGCGCCAAGCCGTGAAGGCCGGCGGCGTCAAGAAGATCATCTACGGCGGTTCGGGACCCCGGACGCGGCGCGTCGCGGGGGCTCGCGGGCGGCCGGGGTCCGGGGTCGTGCGGAGCGAAGGCCGCGGGGGGCGGCGGGAGACGGTGAACAGAACATGAGCAGCAGGGAACCGTTCCAGAGGCTGGTGGCGAAGCTGGTGCGACTGGCGCGCGGGCGCGGGGAGATCACCTACGACGAGTTGAACCAGCAGTTGCCGAAGGAGATGACGTCCGCCGAGCGGATCGACGAGCTGATCCTGGCGCTCGCGGAGCAGGGGGTGGATGTGGTGGACCGGCCGGGGGCGGGGACGGCGGGCGCGGGCGAGCGGTCCAAGGTGCGGCCGAAGGCGGACGACGCCGGGCGCGGGGCGGCGGCGGCCGTGGCGGGCGACGACGAGGAGTTGGGCGAGCCGGTCGTCCCGGGCCGTTCCAACGACCCCGTCCGGATGTACCTGCGCAAGATGGGCACCGTGTCGTTGCTGACGCGGGAAGGCGAGGTCGAGATCGCCAAGCGGATCGAGGCGGGCGAGAAGAAGGTCTTCTCGACGATCCTCCGCTCCTCGATCGCCGTCCGCGAGATCCTCGACCTCGGCGACAAGCTCAAGAAGGGCAAGCTGCGCATCCGGGACGTGGTGCGCGACTTCGAGGACGAGGACGCCGAGTTCAACGAGGAAGAAGTCGTCAAGCGTGTCGTGCGGCAGATCGACCGCATCCGCCGGCTGGCCCGCAACATCGAACGCGCGGAGGCGAATCTGGCCAAGGCGCGGCGGATGAGCGAGGCGCGCCGCAAGGCCTGCTTGCGATCGATCGAGTCGGCGCGCGAGCAGATCGTCGAGACGCTGCACGACATGCACCTGTCGAAACGCCAGGTGGACGCGATTGTCGATCGGCTCAAGCAGCTGATCCAGCGCGTCGAGAAGGTGCGCGAGGAGATCGCGGACCAGGAGAAACGGGTGGGGATGGACGAACGGTCGATCCGGCGGACGATCCGCGAGATGCGGCGGAGCCGGGCGGTCGAACGGCGCATCTCGCAGAAGCTCGGCGTGCGCCTGGACGACCTCGTGCAGGCCGACCAGTTCATCCGCAACGCCCGCCGCAAGGTGGCCCGCATCGAACAGGAAGCCAACCTCGCGGTGGACGCGCTGGGGGAGACGTTCGACCAGATCCGCGAGGGCGAGCGGGAGGCGGAGCGGGCGAAGGCCGAACTCGTCGAGGCCAACCTGCGGCTGGTCGTCTCGATCGCCAAGAAGTACACGAACCGCGGCCTCCAGTTCCTCGATCTGATCCAGGAAGGCAACATCGGCCTGATGAAGGCGGTGGACAAGTTCGAGTACCGCCGCGGCTACAAGTTCTCGACCTACGCCACCTGGTGGATCCGCCAGGCCATCACCCGCGCCATCGCCGACCAGGCGCGCACGATCCGCATCCCCGTCCACATGATCGAGACGATCAACAAGCTGATCCGCACCAGCCGCTACCTCGTCCAGGAAATCGGCCGCGAACCGACCCCGGAGGAGATCGCCGAGAAGATGGAGCTGCCGCTGGACAAGGTCCGCAAGGTGCTGAAGATCGCCAAGGAGCCGATCTCGCTCGAGACGCCGATCGGCGAGGAAGAGGATTCGCACCTCGGGGACTTCATCGAGGACAAGAGCATCACCTCGCCCCAGGACGCCGTGATCGGCCTGAACCTCGCCGACCAGATCAGCAAGGTGCTCCAGACGCTCTCCAACCGCGAGGAAAAGGTGCTGCGGATGCGGTTCGGCATCGGCGAGCGCAGCGATCACACGCTGGAGGAGGTCGGGCAGGACTTCGAGGTGACGCGCGAGCGGATCCGGCAGATCGAGGCCAAGGCGTTGCGCAAGCTGCGCCACCCCTCGCGGAGCAAGCAACTCCGCGCCTTCATCGATTCGAACTGACCGGGGCACAGGCCGCTACGGGCCGGGCTCGGGGAGCGGGGTCGCGCTCGGCGGCTCGCGTCCGACCGGCCATCCGGCGCGCACGACGTCGCACCGGCCAGGTCCGGTCAGCCCTGCGGGGGAACGTTGGCGGGCGGGGCGCCCGGGGCCGGCGGGTAGTTCGCGCCCGCGGGCGGGTAGTTGCCCGGAGCGGCCGGGGCGGCCGGCGTCTCCTTCTTGCCGGAGACGGCCTTCCAGACGAAGAAGGCGATCACGAGCACGATCACGGCGAGGAAGATCCAGCGGCCGTTCTTGGTCCAGAAGCCCATCTTCGCGGCGGAGAGGGGATAGGCCTCGGTCAGCTTCTTCCCGCCCGCCTTGGCTTCGAAGGCGTGGACGACCGCCATCACCCGCTGGACGGCCGCCTTCTGTTCCTCCGGATCGGTGATTTCCTCCGAGGCTTCCTTCTTGGCCTGCTCCTCGTCGGCCGGGAGGTAGGTGATCTCGTCGGCGCCCGTCTGCTTGAAGAAGACCGGCTTGCAGTCCCACCAGGCGAAGTAGGCCCAGAACAGGCCGAACACCTGGCACATGTAGCCCATCTTCATTCCGGCGAACTGCTCGGTCATGTCCGCCACCAGCCCGGTCTTGAAGCCGGCGACCTCGGTGGCGTCCTCCTTGGACAGGTCGAGTCCTTCGGCGGCGGCGATCTCCTGGATCAGCAGATCGGCGGCGCTGCCGAGCACCTCCGGCGTCACGTCCTCGACGGGAAACGCCTCGGGTCCGTAGTGGTAGATGATCGCGCCGCCCGCCCGGGCCGGCGCCGCGCCGCCCCACACGGCGGCTGCCGCGGCCAACGCCACGAACGCTCCGATGTTCTTCCTGTCTCGCATGCTGTTCTCCCTCCTTGACGCGAGCACTCCTGCCCGGTCCACGGTGTCGCCCCATGCGGCGATCGTCGGGCGGACGCACCCTACCACGACGGGACGGGCGCGGTCACCCGGAATGCGCGGACGTCGAGCCCGGCGTCAGGGCGGGCCGCCGAGGTAGCCGAGGGCGCGGAGTTGCGCCTCGAGTTGCGGATCGATCTCCGCCTCGGGCGTGCCGCGCGGCCGGAGCTCGTCGCGGCCGGCCCGTTCCTGCCATTCGAGGTACCGGGCGAGGCGGATCTGCATCGTTCGGGCGGCGATCGGCTGTTCGCCGGCCGCATCGCGGACTTCCCCCGGGTCCTCCCGCAGGTCGTACAGCAGCGGCCGGTAGCCGCGGTGGATCAGCTTGTACCGCTGGCCGGTGACGGCGCGTTGTCCCTCGAGGAACTCGCTGAACGCCGTCTCGACCCCGGTCTCGCCGTCGTGTGCCAGGGCGAGCAGGCTGCGGCCCTGGAAGGCGGGGGGGACGCCGAGTCCCAGCGCCTCGAACGCGGTCGGCGCGACATCGACCAGCCCCGCCACGGCATCGACCTTGGCGGCCGCGCGGAACCGTCCCGGCAGCCGCAGAAGCAGCGGAACGTGGAGGAGTTCCTGGTACAGCGAGTGGCCGTGTCCGACCGAGCCGTGTTCGAAGAACTCCTCGCCGTGGTCGGCGGTGACGACGACCAGGGTGTCGTCCAGCACGCCGAGGCTCTCGAGCGCCTCGTAGAGTTTCGGCGCGTGGGCGTCGTGGTAGGTGATCTCGCCGTCGTAGAGGGCTTCCAGGCGGCGGCGGTCGCGGGCGGTGAGGGTCACCTGGCCGGCTTTGATCCGTTCGAGCAGCTTCGAAGTCTCGGCGGCCTTGACCGGACCGGAGTATGGGTCGGCGTCGTAGCGGTCCAGGAACTCGCGGGGAGGGATGTACGGCACGTGCGGATCGATCGTCTGCACGAAGACGAAGAAGCGCTCCTCCGGCTTCCGCTCGGCGATCCAGGCGGCGGCGTCGGCGAACACGTGCTGGGCGCGGTTCGGGAGGCCGCCGCGCACGTAGTTGCGGTACAGGTCCCACCCGCGGCGGAAGCCGAACGTGTCCGAGACGTACCCGTTGGCGATGAAGCACGCCGTCGCGAACCCTTCGTCGTGGAGGTACTCCGAGAGCAGCCGGGCCTCCGGCGGCAGTACGGCCCGCTCGCTCTGCGCGGCGTGCGACGACGGGTAGAGGCCGGTGAGGAGGGTGGCGACGGACGGCTTGGTCCAGTTCTCCTGCGCCACGGCCCGGGTGAAGGTCGTTCCTTCGCGGGCCCAGCGCAGGAGGTTCTGGGCGTCGACTTCGGACGAGGCATCGATCTCGCGCAGCTTGTCCGCGCGCAGGGTGTCGACGAGGAGCACGACCAGGTTCCGCGCGGTGCGGGGTTCCGGCGGCAGGGCCGACCGATCGGGCACGACGACCCGCGGCGCAACCCACCGGACGCCGCCGGGGCCGGTCACGGCGAACTCGAGGCGGACGGCGCGACCGGCGAGGGGGCCGAGGTCGAGGTCGAGGTCTTCCGGCTGGGTCCTCAGCGTGGCGGGGGCCAGCAGTTCCAGCGGTTCTCCTCCGTCCGGCACCGCGCGGACGGCGGCCGTGCCGCCGCGCTCGTCGAGGGCCGCGACGGCGGTGCGCAGCCGCGCGTCCCGGGGCAGGTAGACGTAGGCGCGCAGGGTCGTGCCGGGCGCCTGCCGCAGCGCGGGCGGCGGTCCCGCCTCCGCG
>JAAZOP010000407.1 GCA_012797735.1 Myxococcales bacterium | reverse complement strand
TCGTACCGCGTCGTCGCGGTGTCCGCGGCGTGGGAACTCGAGGCGGTCGAGGCGGTGTCGGCCCTGCGGCGCGCCGGCCTCGAGCCGGACCCGGCGCGCCGCGGTCCGGACGACCCGCTGGTGGTGGCGGGCGGAGCGCTGACGCTGGTCAACCCGCGCCCGCTGCTGGCGTTCGCCGACGCGGTGGTGATCGGCGAGGGGCTGGCGGCCGCGGGGACGCTGGCGCGCGGCGTCCTGCGCGGCGCCGGCCGCCGTGAACTGCTCGAGGAGCTGGGCGGGCTGCCCAACGTGGCGCTGGCCGAACGGCCCGACGAGGCGGCGCTGGTCGAGCGCGAGGCGGCGGCGGTCGGCCGCTACACCGCCGCCCCCGGCCCCCTGGCCTCGCCCGTCGTGACCGAGGCGAGCGCGTTCGGCGAGTCGTTCCTCGTCGAGGCCTGCCGCGGTTGTCCCCGGGGGTGCCGCTTCTGCGTGCTGCGGCGGGACCGCTGCGGGCCGTTCGCGCCGTTCGAGGCGCAGGAGGTGTCGGCGGCGGTGCCCGCGGGCGCCCCGCGCGCCGGGCTCGTCGGCGCGGGGATCTCGGACCACCCGGCGCTGGAGGCGCTGCTCGAACGGCTCGTCGAGCGCGGGATCGCGGTGTCGACCTCGAGCCTGCGGGTCGCCTCGCTGACCGGAAGGCACCTCGCGCTGCTGGCGCGCGGCGGCGCCCGGCAGCTCACGGTGGGCGTCGACGGGCTGTCGGAGCGGCTGCGGGAGTCGTTGGGGAAGCCGCTGCCGGCCCGGCGCGTGGTGGCGCTCGCGGAAGCCGCGCGGGCGGCCGGGATCGATGCGCTGAAGCTGTACGTCATGGTCGGCGTGCCGCGGGAAACGCCGGAGGACGCGGCGGAGTTCGTCGAACTGGCGCGTTCGGCGGGCCGGCACGTGCGGCTGACCGTCTCGGCGACGCCGCTCGTCCCGAAGCCGGGCACCCCGCTCGCTGGCGCGCCGCTGGCGCCGGCGGCGGTGTTGCGCGAGCGGCTGGAGTCGCTGCGCCGGGGACTCGGACCCCTCGCCCGACTCGACCTCGGGTCTCCCCGCACGGCGGCGCGGGAACACGCGCTGGCGCACGCCGGCCTGGCCGAGGCGCGGCGCCTGACGGGCGTCACCCGTTGAGGCAGGGTCCGCCGGCCACCCGTTCCGGGAATGCGGGTTCGCAGCGCGGGTTGCGCTACGATCGGCGCGTGCGATGTCGGCTCGCCCAGGGGATGGCTGCGCTCGTCGGCCTGGCCGCCGGCCGCGCGGCGGCGCAGCCGAGCGTGGAGCAGGCGGCGGCCGTCGCGGCCGAGGTGACCGGCGACGCGGACGGCCTGACGCTGCCGCTGCCGCCGTTGCCGCCGAATCCGGACGCCGAGGTGCCGCAGGCGGCGCCCGCGACGGGCGAGGAGGCCGACGACGGCCTGGAGTGGGGGGTCTTCCCGTTCGTCGCCGGCAACACCGACATCGGCGTCTGGGTCGGCGCGTCGGCCATCCTGGCGCAGAACCTTCCCGGCGTGCGGCCGTTCGTCTGGCGCGGCGACGGCACGGCGAGCCTGAGCATCCTGCCGGAAGGCGGCGCGGACGGTGCGCCCGAGGTGGCCCAGCAGTTCCACAACCTGCGATGGGATTTCCCGGGCCTTCTCGGCGGCCGCCTGCGGCTCGTGCCGCAGGTCCTCTACCGCCGCGCGGTCAACGCCGGCTGGTTCGGGATCGGCAACGCCAGCCGGGCCGAACTGCCGCCCGGGGAGGATCGGCCCGGACGCCGGTTCCAGTACCTGCTGGACGTTCCCGAGGCGCGCCTCAACGCGCGCATCCGCCTGGCGGAGAACCTGTCGCTGATGACCGGGGTGCACGGCCGGTACGTGATGCCCGAGGCGTACCCCGAGAGCCGCCTGCAGGGCGACCTCGAACTGCGCTCGGTCCGTGGCGACCCGGTCCTGCGCGGAACCGCCGACCACGGCCTGGTCGTGCTCGCCGCGGGCGTGCTGTGGGATACGCGCGACGACGAGAGTTTCCCCACGCGCGGCTTCTACCACGAGGTGTCGCTCCGCGGCGGCCTCGGCTTCCACGACACGCTCGAGTTCGGCTACATGGGCCTGCATGTCCACGTTCGGAACTACCTGCCGCTCGCCGGCCGGAACCTGGTGCTCGCGGTTCGCGTCCTGGCCGACCTCCTGTTCCTCGAGCCGCCGTTCTACGAACTGACCCGCGGGGGAGCGTTCTACCCCGCCGAACTGCCCGGCGGCGAGGACGGGATCCGCGGCGTGCCGGCGGGCCGCTACGCCGGACGCGCGAAGCTGATCGGGTCGTTCGACCTGCGCTCGCTGTTCTGGCGCTTCACCCTCTTCGGCAAGCCGATGCAGGTCGGCGCCGACCTGTTCTGCGACGGCGGACGCGTGTGGGCCGAGGAGGACGTCGTGCAGGATCTGGACGGCAAGGGCCCCGGCTTCAAGTACGGCTTCGGGGCCGGCCTCCTCTATCTGTGGGGCACCGCCGCCCTGTTCCGCCTCGAAGTGGCCTGGTCCCCCGATGCCGCCAGCGCCGACCCCGACCTCCCCGTGGGCGTGTACTTCTCGTTCAACTTGTCGTACTGAACGGGCGAGGGAAGGAGGATCGGCGTGGCGACCCAGGCGTTCTCGCCGGTGCCCGGCGTCGCACCTGTCGAAGAAGGCGCGATCGTCGTCGACGACGGCGCCCGCATCCTCTACCAGCGCTTCGGCCGCGGATCCCCGGTCGTGGTGCTGGCCAACGGCATCGGCGTCCGCTGGCCGGGCCTGGCGCACCAGATCCGCGCGCTGGCCGACCGCGCCTCCGTCCTGTGCTGGGACTACCGCGGCATGGGTCCTTCCACCCTCGGGCATCCCGACGCCGACGTCTCGATGCGCCGCCAGGCGCTGGACGCCGTCGCCCTCCTGGATCACCTCGACGTAGAGCGCGCGATCTTCATTGGATGGAGCATGGGAGTTCAGGTGTCGCTCGAGGTATTGCGCGCGCGGCCCGAGCGGGTTTCCGGCTTCGCGGCGCTCCTGGGGGCCGACGGCCGGCCGTTCCGCGGCGCGTTTCCCGGCGCCGTGGCGGGGACGGTCGAAGGGCTGTTCGCGTTTGCGCTGCGCCACCCGTACCTGGCCCAGGGGCTGCTCGACCTGGCCGTGGCGCTGCCGGACGTGGCGTTCCGCGTGCTGTCGGCCGCGGTCTTCGTCGGGCGTGACGCCGACCGCGGCGTGTTCGACGGCAACGTGCGGTGGGTGGCGGAGACGGACCGGCGGGTCTACCTGCGGACGATGCTGGCGCTGGCCGAGCACGACGCGCGCGACGTTCTCCCGGCGGTGCGTTGTCCGGCGCTGATCGTCTGCGGGACGCGCGACCACCTGACGCCGCCGGCGGTGGGCCGGCGGATGGCCGCGGCGATCCCGGGCGCGGAGTACCGGGAGCTCGCGGGAGGGACGCACTTCGCGCTGATCGAGCAGCCGGAGCGGCTCAACGGCTGGCTGCGGGAGTTCCTGGCGCGCTGCGATGCGGGGGGTCCGCGCTGATCTTCGGTCCGTCGGCCCGCGACCGCAGGTCGCGCCGCAGGGGGTGAACGCCATGCGTCCATGTCTTGCCACGCTTCTCCTGATCGCCGCCTCGCCCTGGCTCGGCTCGTGCGACGCGGGCGACTGCGCGTCGTGCGCGTGCGACGCGGCCGGTGGCGACGTCGGCGTTCCGGACGACGGCGTCGCGGTCGAGGACGTCGCGGCGCCGGACGGTGCCGACGCCGCGCCGTGCGAACCGTCCGATGCGACGACGCCGTTTTCCGGGATGTACGCCGCGATCCTCGAGCGGCTGACGACGGAGATCCCGGTCAACGAGGGGGACTGGGCGGAGGACTTCGGCGACGCCACGGCCTTCGCTCCGCCCGCGCTCCTGTCGCTCGGGCTGCGCACCTGCGACGAACGGCTGATCGGGCTGGCGGTCGAGACGCTCGAACACCAGGAGTTCCTCGTGCGGCACTTCCTGGAGGTGATGGAGGGTCCCGGGGCGGCCGAGGTCCTGATCGGCGGGATCGGGTTGATCGAGGCGTACCGGTTGGGGGGGGACGCGCGCTGGGCGCGGGCGGCGGACGAACTCCTGGCCGACCTGCTCGACACCGCCGCCCTGTTCGGCGACTACCTCTACGCCCCGATGCTCGACACCGACCCCTACGGACCGACCGCGGTGACCGGTATCGTCGCGGCGCAGGCGCTGCGGTACGTCGATGTGGTCGACCCGACCGACGACGCGCGGCTGGAGCGGGCGCTGGAGATCGCGGCGGCGGTCGACCGCGCGGCCTGGGACGCGACCGGCGGGTTCTACCGCGCGGCGCCGGACGAGCCGGAACTGGACCTGTACCCGAACGTGGCGATGATGATCGTCTGGACGCTGGCGCACCGGCTGACGGGCGAGTCGTCGTACCGGGAGCGCGCGGAGGCGTTGTTCGCCGCGATCCAGCCGCTGCGGCTGGCCTTCGCCGGCGACGCAGCCTACCACTCGTTGTACTCCTCCAGCGTTCCCGACTACGTGTCGCTGTCGTCGCAGAACTACCTCGTGCTCGCCCTGCGCTTCCTCGCCGAGGAAACGGGCGATCCGGCGTACCTGGACGAGGCGCGGGTGGTGCTGTCGTTCGTCGAGTCGCACCTGTACTGGCACGGGATGGCGTGGCACCACTGGGAGAACGGCGCGCGGGCGAGCTGGTACTGCACCGGGTGCAACTTCCAGCTGCTGTACGACCTGTGGCTGCTGGCGGGGTGACGCGCGACGGGAGCCTCGCGGGTGCGGTCGCCGCGCTTCACGGGGCGGGCCCGGAGCCCGCGGGCTCGGCCGCGGGTTCCGCGGGGGCCGGCTCCGAACCGCCGAACGAGAAGTGGATCCCGGCCAGTACCCCCAACGACCCCGCCTCGAACCGCAACGAGAACACGTCGCCGATGTGCAGGAAGGCGCCGACCGCCGCGATGATCCAGACGTAGCCGTGGTAGCCGAACACCGACGGGTCGTCGCGGCCGAGCGGCAGGCCGGCGGCGACACCGAGCGCGCCGTAGACGGTCCAGAGGGTGGTGAGGTGGAAGTCCCAGCGGACCAGCGCCGGGAAGCCGACGCGATGGAAGTTGCCGGCGTCGTCGAGGTAGAACTGGTAGCCGGCGCCGAGTTCCAGCGCGAACGACTCGTTGAGGTATTCGATCGCCCCGTCGGGCACGATCGGGAACGTCACCCGCGCCTCGGCGCCGAAGCCGGTCAGGTACCAGCCGCCGACCGCGGTGAGGCCGAAGTCGTCATGGCGCTGGTCCTCCTCGATGATCCAGACGGCACGCTCGGCCCGGGCCGCTCCCGGCGCGACGGCCGCCGCGGCCAGGACGAGCATCGCGGCGGGGAGAGTGGTAGGGTGGCGGTGCATCGCGTCGCTCCTGCGACCCGATGATGAACACAGATGCCTGCCCGCGCACAAGACGATCGGTCCCGGAAGCGGCGCACCCCGGCGTGGGCCCCGCTCCTGCTCGTGCCGCTCGCCGTCCTCGCCTGCCAGCGCGTCCGCCGTCCGCCCGCCCACGGCACGCTCAGGGCCCGCTCCGTCGATGTCTACCTCGACGGCCTCCGCCCGACGCTCGTCGCCGACCTGCGCGTCGAGGTGATCGGCGCGCTGGAGGGAAGCCGCTACGAACTGGGCCCCGCCTTCGCCGCTCCGGCCGCCGGCCGGGATGCCGGCGGCGTCGACTGGGTCTGCCTCGACGAGGGATGCAGCACGCCGGTCGACACCGGCGTCGAGCTGTACCCGGTGGAACTGCGGTATGCGATGGACCAGCTCGTGGAGGCCGCCCCGATCCACTGGCCGCCGGCGGTGCGGTTCGAGGTACGCGAGATCGCGCCGGGGGGGGCACGACGGGTGCTGGAGACGAGCGCCGAGAAGCCGCTGGCCGAGGCGTGCGCCCGCCTGGCGCGGGTTCCCCTGCGGCTGCGCGAGACCGGGCGGGAGAAGCCGCGGGCCGAGGGGCAGCTGGTCGTCCAGGCGGCCGCCGCGACGGCGGGGTGCGAGGGGCCGGTGCTGCACCTGGAGCTGGAACATCGCGTCCTGCCGCTGCCGGGGACGGCGCCCGTCGTCCGGATCGCCGTGGGCGTCCCGGGTTTTCCCGAAACCGCCTGCCGCGGCCTCCACTGCGTCGTGCCGCTCGAACCGGCCGACCGCGGCACCGCCGTGATCGACAAGCCGCTCGGGGCCTGCTTCGCCGCCCTTCGCCGCCCGGCCACCCGCGCGCAGGTGCACGTCGTCCTGGAGCGCCGCCGGGTCGGCCCCGACGGCCGCGTCGGCCTCGAACCGTTCGCCTCCGGCGAGGACCTCGACCACCACCTGTTCGAGCTGATCTCTCCCGGCGCCGGCGTGGTGCCGTAGCGCGGAGGAGACGGGGAACCGCCGCAGAGTCGGGGGCGCGCGGTCGGACGGAGTTCGACCCGGCTGACACGAGGGCGGTGTGCGTGTAACGTTGCGCCCCGGACGGGAGGGTGACGTGGCGGCAGTCCCGGAGGCGATGGGTCGGGTCGAAACGGCGCGCGAGACGACGGTCGCGGACCACGGCGCGAAGCGGCTGCCGGCGGACTGCGCGTGGCTCCCGCTGACCGAGGGGGAGTTGCTCGTGTCGCGCGGGCACGCGGTGTTCTGCCGGGTGCCCGCGGACCAGGTCGCCGCGGTGCGGCGCGTGCTGGCCGGCGAGGCGCCCGCGTCGTCCCTCGCCGCGCCCCTGCTGGCGGATCTCGACCGGCACGGTTTCTTCGGTCCCCCGCGTCCGCCGGCGCCGGAGTCGCCGTCGGTCCAGCTCCAGCTTACCAACGCCTGCAACATCGCCTGCCGCTACTGCTGCACCAACTCGGGCCGCGCTCGCGCCCCGGAACTGTCGCTCGAGCGGTACCTCGCGATCGTCGAGGACGTGCGCCGCGAACTGGGGCCGCGGACCCGCGTGGCGGTGCTGGGCGGCGAGCCCTTCCTGCTGCCGTGGGCGATCGACCTCTGCGAACGGATCGTGGCGCTCGACCTGCAGCTCACGATGTTCACCAACGGCATGCCGCTCGGGACCGACCCCGCCCTGGCGGCGCGGGTCGCGGCGCTGACGAGACGCGGGGCGCAGCTTCGCGTCAGCCTCGCCGGCCCCACGAAGGAGATCTGCGACACGGTCTCCGGCGCCGAGCGGTTCGACGGCGCGGTGCGGGGCGTCTGCGCCGTGGCGGAGGCGGGCGGCGAGGCGATCGTCGATCTGATGCTGCTGCCGCAGCACGTGGACGACATCGGCGCGCACCTGCCCGGGCTGCGCCGGCGCCTGCCGTCCGGCACGCGCATCGCCCTCGGCGTCCTGTACCTCTCGGGCCGGGAGACCGGCGAACACCTGTTCCGCTCGCGGGCCGAACTGGAGCGGGCGCTGGACCGCGTGGCGTTCGAGGCGGGGGAGCGGATCGCCGCGACGCCGGCCAGCCCTCTGGCCGACCGCCGCGAGGGGTGCTCGTGCGCGCTCGGACAACACCTCCACGTGCGCAGCGACGGCTCGCTGTTCACCTGCTTCAAGATGGAGGAGAAGGTGGGCGACCT